>JBEKJD010000012.1:0-21051 GCA_050011415.1 Dissulfurispiraceae bacterium
TTGGCCTTTAGATGCGTATGCAATACCAAGATTGTTATGCGCTTCTGCGTAATCAGGTTTCAGCCGCAAAGCTGTTTGGTATTCTGCCACTGCCAGATCCAATTGACCTTTAGATGCGTATGCAATGCCAAGATTATTATGGACCTCTGCGTTATCAGGTTTCAGCCGCAAAGCTGTTTGGTATTCTGCCACTGCCGGATCCAATTGGCCTTTAGATGCGTATGCAATGCCAAGATTATTATGGACCTCTGTGTAAGCAGGTTTCAGCCGCAAAGCTGTTTGGTATTCTGCCACTGCCGGATCCAATTGGCCTTTAGATGCGTATGCAATGCCAAGATTAAAATGAGCCTCTGCGTAATCAGGTTTCAGCCGCAAAGCTGTTTGATATTCTGCCACTGCCAGATCCAATTGGCCTTTAGATGCGTATGCAATGCCAAGATTATTATGCGCCAGAGGAACGTCTTCTGGTCCACTTTTAATAACATAAGTCCAGAGGGTCAAGCTGTCTTTCCATATGGCTATCTGTTTATATGTTAAAAATGATAGAGAACCCAGGATGAAAATGGCTGCGACAATAACCAACCGTGCCCATGCACCCCTCCTGCGAATGGATTTTCCCCACAGCTGTGCTGCCAGTAAACCAATCAGAATGAACGGGCCGAGACTTGGCAGATAAGTATACCTGTCAGCCATTGACTGGCCTCCCACCTGGACAATACCTATGACAGGGAGCAGTGTGATAACATAATAACCCCAAACAGCCAGCCATAACTTTTGCTTCTTCACCATGACTATGCACGCTGCCGTAATCCCGGACACTATAATCACCGATAAAAAATACTCCACAGAAAACAGTGATATGTTCTTGGGATATAAATAATACGGTATCAGATTCACAGGCAATGCCATTTTCCAAATGTATGACATGAGGGATTCAGCAGCCACAAGCACCCGTGAGGACAATGGTATCAGATCAAAAGTTCGCATTGCCCCCCCTGTCTTTTGCGCCAAAACAGTCAGTACTGACGAAGCGAGACTCAATACAATAAGCGGGAGTTTCTCAAACAATGCTGATAGAAATGATTTCATGGAACTGATTCTATTAAACGGATACCAGTCCAAAATAAGTAAAACTGCCGGAAGGCTTACTGCCATAGGTTTGCTCAACAGGGCAAGAGCAAATAAAAAGAGGACAAGGATGTAATGCTTATTCCGTAACCCTCCCCCGCTGCTCACATATTTCGTATAAGTCAGAGTGCTAAGCAGGAAAAACATTGCACACAGGAGATCCTTTCTCTCAGGAATCCAGGCTACCGACTCCACATGAAGTGGATGAAGACCGAACAATAAACCTGTCACTGCAGCAATAACTATATAACTCCCCTCCTGGGAGGGGTGCAGGGGCGGGTTCTGCTGCCGGGAAGGGGGCCATGTCTCGAAAAGTCTTGCAACCAGGACCACCACAATAAACGTATTGACAGCATGGAGGATATTGTTGGTCAGGTGGTGCCCCAGGGGATTCAACCCCCAGACGGCGTAATCCAGGGCATGCGACACCCATGTAAGCGGATGCCAGTTGGAGGCATAGAAAGCGGAAAATGCCCACCTGAAAAAAGCTGCGTTAAAGGGATGCAAATGCGGGTTCTCGTATACATATTGGTAGTCATCCCATATAAGGAACTCATTATGAAGACAGGAGAGATACACTAAAAATGGCAGCAGAGAAACGAAGCCGGCAACAAAGTATTTGTATCGCGGGTTCATGTACACAGGTACCGCAGCCCTTTGCATACTGCCGGCTGCCGAAAACGTTTTTTTATTTTTCCGTGAAGACTTGCCCATTTTTCTTTTTTCGAGCCAGGATCCTGCCGCTACCGTCAAAAATCTTAAGCTTTTTTACCCCCATCCCTTGTTTTCCAAAACGCCACTCTTTTGAGCAAAAAATGCTGCTTATGATCGAACCTTATAATTATAACAGGCATAAAGCAATAGAATTGCATGTTTTTGTCATCTTCTCATGAATTTGTAATACGACATGCCGCCACTTTTGGTCATTGACAGCTTCGTCAAATTAGACTTCCTCATCCGGCAATTCAAATTCCAATTTAGCCTTCATTTCTGACTCCTTTTACGCATAGGTTCCAAAATTATTTTCTAACTATCTGCTTCTGCCCACTCCAATTTTTCCACAATATTTGTTGATGTCGCAAACACTGCACAATGGCGATATCGGTTTACATATATTCTGACCGAAGGAAACAAGTAGTCCATTGATTTCTTTCCAGTATTTTTGAGGCAGTTTTTCTCTCAGAGCATACTCTGTTCCCTCTGGGTTCCTGGTTTGGACATATCCCCATCTGTTCGTGATCCTGTGCACATGGGTATCAACGCAGATGCCGGGTTTATCGTAGCCCAGTACAACGACAAGGTTGGCGGTCTTTCTGCCCACGCCCTTAAAGGTCAAAAGTTCTTCAATGGTATCCGGCACTTTTCCGTCATATCGTTTAATTATTTCCCTGCTGATTGCCTTGACCCTCTGCGCCTTCACGTGGTAGAACCCCACAGGGTAGATTGATTTTTCTATTGTCTTTACCGGAAGTCCGGCCAGGGCTTCTGGGTCCGAAGCAAGAGCAAACAGTCTTTCAGACGCTTCGCCGGTTGTCTTGTCCTGCGTCCTGAGACTCAGGATGCAGGAAATAAGAACTTTGAAAGGGTCACGGTCACGGGCCGCATAACTTTCAAGCCACGGTGTATCGAGACTTTTTACCTGCTTTTTTAAGCCGGACCATGCACGTGGAAATTCTTCAATGGTCATTGGTCATTCGTCAATGGATATGGCTTCAACCGGACAGTTTTCTTCAGCAGCTTCACAGCAGCCCACAAACTCGCATGCATCCTCGTCAATCACTTCTGATTTGCCGGTCACTTCATTGACGTGGAATACAGCGGGACAAATCTCCTCGCAATTGCCGCAGCCTATACACTTTTCTTCATCAACGACCACTTTCATAGTTCTTCGATTATCATCGCCGCCAGCAAAGGAAACATTATTTCGTGATGTCCTGTCAGCGCAAAACCTTGTCCTTTCGTCATGGTCGGCCTGCGCAATACATTTTCGCGGGGGCGGTAGTGTTGGACAAAATCCATATTTACCGTTGTGAACTCTTCAACCTTGTTTCCCAGATTCCGCGCAGAGGTCAGGGCCTTAAGAAACACCTCGGGCAGCAGTACGGCAGAACCAAGATTGATATAAACTCCGCCTTCAAGATCAGCGACAACAGAGGTAAAAAGCCTGAAATCCCTGAGGCTTCCCTCACCTATGCTGGCACCGTCAGCCTCAGGGTGCATATGTATGATGTCAGAGCCCACTGCAACATGAACAGTCATAGGGATATCAAGTCTGAATCCCTCCCTGAAAATACTATTTTCCTTGTAGGGCAGAGATGAAGCATCTATAAATGAACCCATCGAGCGGCCTATCCCCTCACCCTTTTTTACCCCTTCAGAAATGGCCTTGTTCACCATGCTGCCGGTTTCCCTGCCCATCCCGAAGGAGCCGGCGCAAAGCTCCCGGCCCACATCCTCGGAGGTACGGCCAATAAATGCAATCTCAAAATCATGTATGATACATGCGCCGTTTGCCGCCACAGCAGTGATAATACCGCGCCGCATTAAATCGATAATCAACGTCGAGAGGCCTACCTTTATGGGATGAGCGCCCATGCCCAGTACCACGGGCCTGCCGTTTTTGTAAGCCCGGACCATTGCCTGTACCACAGCTTTTATGTCGTTTGCGGCAAGAAACCCCGGAAGGCTTCCAGCAAAATCCCTGAACGAACCGCCCTTAACATGCGGGACGGCCGATTTCTCTATGGATACTTTGCTGTGCCGGTCTTTAATGGAAAAAGTTTTTAAACCGTTAGGGTCAGCCGGACTATATTTCATATGATTGGATTTTAGCATAAAGATTGATTTTCTGTTAAGATTTATGTTAAAAAACAGGTTATAGGTCATAGGTCATAGGTCATAGGTCATAGGTAAAATAAACGAATAACAAACTTTTGACTTTGTCCTATAACCCGTTACCCATAACCAATAACCTGTTTTTAAGGAGGATATACATTGGCAGCTAAATCAGCACCTAAAAAAAACCTGTCGGCTATTAAAAAAGCCCGTCAAAGTGAAAAAAGAAGAATGCGAGGTCAGGCTGTACGGGCGAGCATAAAAACGCAAACCAAAAAAGCAGAGTCCGCGCTTACCGGGAATAAGAGGGAAGAAGTCGACAAAGCAATGAAACAGGCCTTCAGTACCATCAGCAGTGCGGCTTCGAAAGGTATAATTCATAAGAATACCGCTTCCAGAAAGATTTCAAGGCTCGCAAAAAAAGCAAACGCAACGAAGAAAACAGATTGAAGGTGCGAAGATGTGAAGATGCGAAGATGAGCAAAATCTCACCTTCACAACTTCTCAACTTCCCGACTTCGGCGTTTTAAGTAGCTTCACAAGCAGGTCTTCGATAACGTACTTGTGCGATGTCTTTATTGCAAGGTCCGCCTCATGCAAAAGCCGGATTGTTCCGCCCGGTCCAACGTGACTTTTCCCGGAAGCACCCTGCTGAAAGCCTGACCTTTGCCGTCCGTAATAATAATTCAGCGCGCCGAGCAGCATTTGCGGCTCCTGGTTATTTGTGACGCTTTCAAATATCCTGAATGCCGCGACCTTATTTTTTTTCTTTAGCGCATCAATAAGATCGAAGGCATTATACTCAGCTCCTGAATAGACGATACTCCTGAGATCGGCGATATCGATAACACGATCGCTGCTAAAGCACGCAAGCTTTTCTATTTCTGCTGAGAGCAGACCCAGGTCTGTACCTGCCGCAGCGATCAGATATTCCACCGCGCCATCGGTAAGGCTTACCTTTTTCTGTTTGGCCTGCTCTTTTATCCACATGGGGATATCCTTCTCCTGGACGCTAACGGCAATTACTTTCATGGTCCCCTGCGCTGCTGCGCTGAAAAGTTTGGGCGGGGCGCCTGTATGGAGCATTACCAGCAGAGCAGTAGCAGCGGGATTGAGCAGGTAGGCCTCAATTTTTTGCACATCTTTTTTGGCAAGTTTCTGTATATTGAAGATGACTACTATCCTCCGCGCAGATGCAAACGGCATGGTGTTCAGGACATCGACGAGCTGTTCCACCGGGACCGTATCATCAGCAGACTTCATGTCGTACACGTCAAAATTCAAACCCACGGCATCGCCATACTTTTCTTTTATTGAGGAGAATGACTCATAGAGAAGAAAATCCTCTGAAGAGTATAAAAGATACACAGGGGACGGCATTTCCCGGGAAAGTTCCTGCTGAAATTGCTTTATACTCATAAAATCGAGGCTATGGGCAACAGGCGATAGGCGATGGTTAAAAAAAGACAAAACGGAACGAGATTTTTTTCTTTTCCCATTGCCTATCGCCTATTGCCTATTGCCTGCTGTTTTAGCCAGTTCACCAGGATACGCCTCTTCAAGAAGCATGCGGTTGAGACGCTCCAGATTGAAACCCTGGGCGTTCTGCCTTATAAGCCTGAGGGCTTCATCACTAAGCTTGATCCCGGCAAAGCGCTTTTCATCAAAAATGTTCTTATTCTCGATTAAACTGTTTAATTCTTTGGACAGCGGGGCTTTAAGTTCATCCGCGGGATAATCCAATGAAGTCCAGGCATCGATCCGGCGGCGGACTTCAGAAGACAATTGTGCCCGTATATATTCAGAGACCTTGTCATTTGCCTCCCTCAGCTTGATTATAAGGCCCTCCACATTTTTTATATCGCCAGGCTGAAACAACAGGGAAGTAATATTCTTGGGAGCAGTGTATGTGACAAGACTGACCAGCGTCTGGGCCAGATTTGCCATAAAAGCGTCCTCAGCAAGCTCCTTTTGCGTCATAATATCCTCAATCCTGCCGGTAGCTCCGAAATAGGTGATAAAGGGGCTGTCAGCCGCAAGATGAATCGATTTGCCGCTTTCAGTGTCAATAACATTAAATCTCACTTTCATGACCACCTGGTACTGAGTAGCTGTCAAGTTCACTTCTGTCGTAGGCAGCAATTCGAAATAATATATATCGCCTTCGATTCTGTAACGGGCCCTGGAGTTTAAACTGAAGCCGTACTGCATAAAGTTTTTCGCCAATGCCAGGTAAAGCCTGTCCTCCAGCTTTGGCTCATGTGTCTTATTCTCTATTTTGCTGATCCAGATATCATCAAACGGGAGGTTCGACCTTGTTTGAAGTGTATAGCCGCAACCGGACAAAAGAATGCAGCAGAAGCAAAAGATTGAAGTTGAGAAGGTGAGAAGGTGAGAAGGTGAGAAGATGAGCAAAATCCCAACTTCCCAACTTCTCAACTTCCCAACTTCTGTTTTATTCTCACCTTCACAACTTCTCACGTTCTCACCTTCCATCTTTTTTGTCCTCAAAACTTGATCCCCAAATCAGGGAACATGGCTGACAATTGGCTGATCCTGTTGGTCAGAAGCAAAACACCGAAGGCCACCAGGACAACACCGCTGACAACCATTATCGCTTTCATGAATTTGTAAATCTTTTTTGTATAGCTCAAAACCGCATTGACGCCAAGTGTCGAAAGCATAAAGGGAATGGCAAGCCCCAGCGAATAGACGGAAAGAAGCTTCAACCCGTATGTTGCAGACGCCTTTGAACTCGCGTAGATCAGAATGGTCCCCAGAATAGGGCCTATACAGGGCGTCCATCCCGCGGCAAAACTCATACCGATAAAATAGGCCCCGACATAACCCGCCGGCCCTTTATCGATATGAAATCGCATTTCCCTCATTAGAAAATCAAGCTTTAGAAACCCTGCAATAAAGAGACCGAATATTATGGTGAGTATGCCGCCCCCAATCCTGAGAAACTCCTGATACCTGAGAAACAGGCCGCCAATAAACGATGAAGAGGCGCCCAGCGCAATAAATATCGTCGAAAATCCCATTATAAAGGCAAACGTATTGCCAAGGGCCTTTGACAGACGGGGAGTTGATTTAAGCTCATCCAGCGATAGCCCTGTTATGAACGAGAGATATGCCGGCACCAGGGGCAAAACGCAGGGAGACAGAAACGAAAGAATTCCTGCCATAAAAGCCAGCGTAAATGAAACATCTTTCATCGCGCACACTCACCAGTGTCGCCTTTTATTTTTTCAACAGCGTGGGGCAGCACATCAAGAATCGTCTCAAGGTTCTCTTTGACTGCTTTGGGACTGCCCGGCAGGTTTATGATCAGTGTCTGGCCTTTCACCCCGGCAACGGCCCTCGACAGCATCGACCTGTTTGTCTTTTTCATCCCCTCCATCCTCATCGCCTCTGCAATACCGGGCACCTGCCGTTCAATTACATCAAGCGTTGCATCAGGCGTCACGTCCCTTGGCGAAAGGCCGGTGCCTCCTGTAGTGAGAATGAGGTCTACCTTACCCGTATATTCCAGCAACCTCTTCCTTATCAGCTCCCGGTCATCGGGCAGCACATCATAATAGTCCACTGTGCCCGTATCTTTAATGATTTCCGCTATCAGAGGTCCGCTCTGGTCCGCCCGCTCCCCCCTCGAACCCTTATCACTCAATGTAAGCACAGCAACAGTAATCATAAAATCTCGCGCAAACTAACTTCTATGCTGTCCCCTTTTCTGACAACGCCGCCCCTGAGTATCCTTATAAAAATCCCCTCTTTGGGCATAACACAATCACCTGCCTGGTAGAATATAGCGCATGGCGTTTGGCATTCCTTGCCGATTTGGCTTACCTCGCCGATAACGTCACTGCCGATGCGCATCCTTGTGCCGACTGGAAGAGCGGGGAGATCGAGACCCTCGGTAGTAATGTTCTCGGCAAAATCGCCAGGCTGGACCTTGAGTCCCGTTGCCTGCATTTTTTGTATGCTCTCAAGAGCGAGAAGACTTACCTGCCTGTGCCATTCTGATGAAGCATGGGCATCACCCTCAATGCCGAAGTTTTCGCCGATTGTAACTTCGTCAACAGGTTTTTTTCTTTCGCCTTTTTTATCGCTGATATTTATGGAAACTATTCTGCCCTGCATGACGCTCCCCCGCACTTTTTTTATCTTTTAAAATAGCATATATGCCTTGCAACCGTCCAAAAGATATTTTGGCGCTGTATGATTACCTGCTATAATGATGAGGGCTATGTGACCGCGAAGGTGGTAACGAGGAGATGATAAGTATTGTCGTCGCTGTTTACAATGAGGAAAATACATTAAAGACTGTGCTCCAAAGAGTCAGGGCAGTTGCCTTGCCGATGGAACGAGAGATTATAGTTGTTGATGACGGCTCTACTGACCAAACAAAAAAGGTCCTAAAAGAAGAGGGGGCCCGTGATAAGGATCTTATAATTGCGTATCATGAAACCAATATGGGCAAAGGCGCGGCGCTCAAAACCGGTTTTTCTCTTGTTCGTGGAGATATTGTGATAATTCAGGATGCTGATCTGGAGTATGATCCTGAAGAATATCCCAGGCTGATAAAACCCATTCTGGATGGCAAAGCCGATGTGGTGTACGGTTCCAGATTTGTGGGTGGAGACTCTCATCGCATCCTTTATTTCTGGCATTACGCGGGTAATCAATTTCTGACATTGCTTTCCAACATGTTTACAAATCTGAACCTGACAGACATGGAGACCTGTTATAAGGTCTTTAAGAGGGAGGTAATATGCGGGATTGATATAAAAGAGAAACGGTTTGGATTTGAGCCCGAGATTACCGCTAAAGTGGCAAAGATGGGCTGCCGCTTATATGAGGTTGGGATCTCTTACTCCGGCAGAACCTATGAAGAGGGCAAGAAGATTAAATGGAAGGATGGGATAAAGGCTGTATGGTGCATATTCAAATATAACCTTTTTGCCGGAAACCAAAAAAAATAACGTTGACGCTTTGTCAGTTTGTCGAAAAAAATTTTAACGCTCATGCAAAGACCGGATTGTCCCGCCTCCCAGCACGGTGTCGCCGTCATAAAATACCGCACTCTGCCCTGGTGCAGGCGCCCACTGAGGTTCATCGTATACTACTTCGACGAGATCGCTATGAACAGACGTGATAGTCGCAGGTTCGTCTTTCATGGTAGACCTGACTTTCACTCCGGCCCGGAAACTAAATGACGCGGGGACGCGGGGACGCGGAGAAACGTCACGAGATTCTTTTTTTATCCCCGTGTCTCCGTGTCTCCGTGTCTCCATGTCGATTTTTGACGCCAGCCAGTTAATTTCTTCGACTTGAAAGGCCCTTTTCATGGCAGCCTCCCGCGGGCCTATGTAAATAGCGTTCTGCGCGGTATCAATGTCTGCTACATAGAGCGGCTTTGGCGTAGCAATCCCCAATCTCTTTCTCTGGCCGATGGTATAGAGATGTATTCCCTTATGACTTCCCACTGTCCTGTGTGATTCAATATCAATAATCGGCCCTTCCACTTTTTCTGCAAGCCCTTCCATAAATGTGCAGTAGTTTTTATCGCCGATAAAGCAAATTTCCTGGCTTTCCGGCCTTGCGGCAGCAGGCATATTCAGTATCCTTGCCGTTTCACGCACCTCCTGCTTTGTCTTTTCTCCAAGGGGCAGCATGAGCCTGGACAATTCCTCATGTCTCAAGACATAGAGCACATACGATTGGTCCTTGCGAGCATCGACGCCCTTTTTCAGTTCCGCGTTATGTGTCACTTTCGCATAATGGCCTGTTGCAATATATTCAGCGCCTTTTTCGTCGGCAATCTTCAACAGGTAGGGGAACTTTATATACTTGTTGCAGAGAATACAGGGATTTGGAGTAACTCCCTTCTTGTAAGCGTCGATAAACGGCTCTATGACCTGCTCGAGGAATTCCTCCCTCAAATCAATTACAGTATGTTTGATCCCGATATGCCCGGCGGTCCTTCGGGCGTCGTCTATAGATTCCAGAGAGCAGCAACCGGAAGAGGCGCTTTTGAGCCGCGCTTCATAAAGGACAAAACTCACCCCTTCAACATCATATCCCTCATTTTTCAGAAGATACGCTGTTACGGACGAGTCTACGCCACCACTCATGCCGACTACTGCCTTTTTCATCGATAACCGCGCTCCATGTGCCAGCTTTTTTTATTATACCGCATCGACTGCAATTCAGACAGTAACAACAGAGGGTAGAAAGCCTTCGACCTTCCGGGATTACGTCATTCCCGCGGGTAGTAAGCGGGAATCCATTTTTTTCAAAGAGTGGATACCCGCCTTCGCGAGTATGACGAGATCTACCACTGTCTGAATTCCAAAAACCGCCTCAGCCTTTTCTTTACTTTTACTGTCAAATATGTTAAATTTACGAACTATCATTTAAAAAAGGAGATACCTAAGAATGAGAAAAATGTTGTTATTATTTGCAGCCATTATTTTTATTGCCTCCTGTTCCAAAGGCGGAGTAACGCAAGGCAGCTATGTCGTGAAGATTGACGGCACAACCCTTAGTCAGGCCGATGTGCAGGAAGAAATGAATTCTCTGCCTGATATGGCAAAACAATTCTTCGCCGGGCCTGAAGGCACCTCACGGTTTGTCGACGAGCTGGTCAAAAAAGAAATGCTTTATCTCGAAGCCAAGAAACGGGGACTTGACAAGACCAAGGAATTCGAGAAAAGGGTTGAAGAGTACAAGAAAGTTAATTTGATCAACCAACTGCTTGAAAAAGAGATAGAGGCAAACTCAAAGGTAACGGAGAAAGACGCTGAGGACTATTACAACAGCCATAAGAATGACTTCATGATGCGCAATGAGGTCAGGCTCGGCCAGATAGTTGTCAAGAATGAAGACGATGCAAGAAAAGTCATGGAGCGGCTTACTAAAGGCGAAGATTTTGCAAAGGTTGCAACTGCAGCGTCAATAGACAAGAAGTCCGCAAAGTCGGGAGGCTTTATGGGGTCCTTCCAGAGAGGTCAGTTGGCCCCTGAAATCGAAGATACGATCTTCAAATTAAAGGATGGCGGAATAAGCTCACCGATGAAATTAAAGGACGGTATTCACATTTTCAGGGTGGTAGATATAAAAGGGCCTGTTGTCAAGTTCGATCAGGTAAAGAGCATGGTTATGCAGCGCCTGACCGCAGAAAAACAGAAAGGCAGCTTTGATAAATTCATTGAGAGCCTTAAAAAGAGTTACAAGGTCGATATAAACAAGGCAGAGCTCACAAAAATTCCCGCACTGAAACCGGCGCCGGTTCAGCAATCGCCGATGCAAGTGCCTTCGCCTCATGGGCCTTCGCCGCATTCTGTGCAAACCCCAAATAAATAGAGCACATAACTGATATAAAAAAAGAAGGGACAGCCGGACAGGCTGTCCCTTCTTTCACATTTATTTCCCTATGCAGAACTCGCTGAATATTTTGTTAAGGATATCATCAGTGGTAACAATGCCTATTATCGCACCCACATTATCAAGTACTTCCCGAATGAACATTGCAACGATCTCAAGTGGAATGTTGTTTTCGAGTGACTTTATCGCCTCGGTGAGCGCCTGAGAGGCAAGGTCGAGTGAATGCTTGTGTCTGATATTGGTAACAAGAGGGACTTCCGAATCCCTGTGACATACTGAAGAAACGCTCATACGATAAATCATATCCTTCAATTCCTTAATACCCTCTCCGGTCAATGCCGATGCCTCAACAACATTTATTGACCCGGCAGGAAGAGTAAATTCAGGCGACCGGATATCACACTTATTAATCAGGACAACTGTCCTTTTATCAGCAACCGCCCCAAGCAGTTCCTCATCAGCGTTATCAACAGGCATGCTGCTGTCCAACACTGCAATAACAATGTCGGCTCCTTCAATGGCCCTCAGGCTCCTTTTTATTCCCTCAGCTTCGGCAAGATTATGGGTCTCGCGTATCCCTGCTGTATCCATAATACGGAGAGGCAGGCCGTTGATATTCAGAGTATCTTCTATAACATCCCTGGTCGTCCCGGGCATTTCAGTAACGATGGCCCGGTCCTTTTCAAGAAGTGCGTTCAGCAGAGATGATTTCCCGACATTCGGCTTCCCCACAATGGCGGTTGCAACACCATCTCTGAAATAGCGGCCCGCTTCATATCCCTCGGAAAGACGCGATAATTCCTCATTGATGACCTTCATTGTGCCGATAACTTTGTCTGTTCTGACTGTATCAAGTTCATCCTCTGGAAAATCGATTTGAGCTTCCACGTATGCGCATAACGTAAAGAGACGGTCCTGCAAATCGGTTATTCTCGTTGAGAGCTTCCCTTCCAGTTGGGCCAACGCAAGTCGTTCAGCCTCGGCTGATCTCGCCTTTATGATATCAATGACCGCTTCTGCCTGTGATAAGTCTATCCTGCCGTTTAAAAAAGCCCTTTTGGTAAATTCCCCGGGCTCCGCCATCCTGGCGCCTTCCCTGAGGAGCAACCCGAGCACTCTTTTGAGCGGGAGTATGCCGCCGTGACAATTGATTTCAACCACGTCTTCCTTTGTATATGTCCTGGGAGCCCTCATAACTGTGACCAGCACCTCATCTATTTTTTCACCCTGGGCAGGATCTACTATAAATCCATATGTAATAGTATGGGATGCTGCATCCTTAAGTTTTTTCGCTCCGCGGGCGGCAAAGATACGATCAGCGATGTCGACGGAATCATTGCCGCTAAGCCGAATAATCCCTATTCCGCCCTCGCCAATGGGAGTGGCTATTGCCGCAATAGTGTCGTCAGGATAGATCATGAGAGTGAATGAGTGAATGGGTAAATGAGTATATGAGTAAAAGAGTATGAAAGAACGTAAGTTTTAACCCATATACCCATAGACGCATATACTCATATACTGATTACGCCGGCTGATTTTTAAGTTTCCGGTTTGTGTAGAACTGTTGGCCGATACTGAGCAAATTGTTTACAAGCCAGTAAAGGACCAGACCTGCCGGGAAGCTGAGGAACATGAACGTGAACACTACCGGCATAATCATCATCATTTTTTGCTGCATCGGGTCCATGGAAGAGGGCGTCATCTTCTGCTGTATGACCATGGTAATTCCCATAACTATCGGCAGGACATACGAAGGGTCTTTTGAGGAGAGATCGTGAATCCATAGCATGAAGGGCGCACCCCTCAGTTCAATTGATATAAGAAGCACTTTATAAAGCGCAAAAAAGACAGGTATCTGAAGCACCATGGGTAAACAGCCGCCCATCGGATTGACCTTGTGCTTTTTATAAAGTTCCATAACCTCTTTTTGCATCCTTTCCGGTTCTTTTTTATATTTTTCCCGGATTTCAGCCATTCTCGGCTGTATTTCCTGCAACTTCTTCATTGATTGCTGCCCTTTGCTGACTAATGGTATGAACGGGATCCTCACACAGGTGGTAAGAATAATAATGGCGACCCCGTAATTATGTGATACCTTAAAGAACAGTTTCAGAATCCAGAACAACGGGCGGGCGATAATGGAGAAGAAGCCGAAATCTATCACATACTCAAGCCCCGCATGATATTGCTGAAGCCGGTCGTTCTCTTTGGGACCGATATATAGCATATAAGTATTGACCCCGCCTTTGAATTCGGCAGCCGCCAGCGCATCATTGTCCTTGTTCCAGAACCTAACTTCATCCACAGGCCCCTTTGGGACAAGGGAAGAGAAGAAATATTTGTCCTCCTGCGCGATCCATTTAACACCCTCTTTAAAGGTCTTCGGCTCCTTTAACTTTGATGCCGAAAACTCAAGCCTGTCGGCATCTTTCAATAACACAGGCCCAAAGTGCACTTTATTATCTTTCTCATCAATGCCGAAATCCTTCCCAAGCGTTATCCAGTATGACGGGACCCCGCTTACTTCATCTTTCAGATCAACTGCATAATCGCCGTAATGAAAAGTATAGGTCCTGCGGATAGAGACGCTTCCGTCGGAATAATCGAAGGTTAGAGAGGCTGTATTCACACCGGGAGTAAGTTTTATGTCGGCCCCGCGGACCTGAAATGGAGCATGAGCGTATTGGAACCCTTCATTCACTCCCAAGGAAAACGGAGGAAGGACATCCTGGCTTCTTAATATTATCGGAGCGCCCTTGTCCTTATAATTCTTGAGCAAGATGCTCTTTATTGTACCGCCCGTGGAACTTAAGGTAGCGGTGTACAGATCGTTATCCACCACCACTTGTCTTTCCGTTTCCGCTGCTGCTGCCTTCTGGTCTGCGGCAGCAGGAGCTAAAGGTGACTGTTTAACTTCCTCTTTGGCCGGTTCTTTTGCAAGGTCCACGCCGGCGGGCGGAGGCGCCACAGGTTTGATAAACAGGTATTGGTATCCGAAAAGTATGGCAATAGAAATGACAATCGCAAGCAGGGTCCGTTTTTCCATAATTAAGATCCTTTATGTTTATTTCACCGGGTCATATCCGCCCGGATGAAATGGGTGGCATTTCAAAATTCTTTTAACGGCAAAATAGCCGCCTTTGACAGCACCGTATTCTTTTAATGCCTCGATGGAATATTCTGAACATGACGGCGTGAATCTGCAGCTGGAAGGCAAAACAGGTGAAATCATATAGCGGTATAATTTCACCAAAGCAATCATGACCCACTTCACTGCCAAAAACCCCCTTTACACCCCAAAAAAAGTCTAACGACTTCCCGGGGTCAGCCTGCCAAACGTTTCCTGCCCTTTGCCCTTCTGTTCTTCAGCACCTTTCTGCCGCCGTTGGTGCTCATGCGGGTAAGAAAGCCGTGGGTCTTCTTCCTTCTGCTATTATGCGGATGAAATGTTGTATACGTGCCCATTATATTTGCCCTCCGCTCGAAATATTGAACCTAAATTATAAATTCTCCAGCGCTCTAAAGTCAAGACAGGAGGGAATCGAGAAAGCGTTGAGCGTTCCATTTTATATCTCCCTCCAGCAGACCGGAAGATACCGCTACGCCGTCACAGCCGGTTTCAAATACGGACAGCACATTATCGGGCTTTATCCCGCCAATCGCCACTACCGGTATGGTCACCGCATTTATTACAGTCTTTAACCACTCCAAACCTTTTGGCGCCCCAACCGCTTTTGTTGTCGAAGGGAAAACCGACCCAAAGCCTATGTAATCAGCGCCGTCTCTTTCGGCTTCGAGAGCTTCCACGACAGAGTGAGTTGAGATGCCGATGATCTTATCTCCCATGATCCTTCTTGCCTCCCTGAGGGGCAGGTCATCCTGGCCCAGGTGAACTCCGTCAGCATCAACAGCAAGAGCAATATCGGCATAATCATTTACAATCAGGCAGGCCTTGAACGTCCTGGTTATTTCTCTCAGTTTGAGCGCTTCGAAAAAAATATCTCTACGCGTTTTGTCCTTTACACGGTATTGGACCCATCTGATGCCTGACTCAAGGATTATCGCTATATTTTTTGCCGTCGCGGCGTGAGCGTCCGATGGACCTGTTATGAAGCAAATGCGGTTGGCACTGAAGTCAAGACTGCTTCTCCCATCATGATTCGGCACTGCCGTTTTTCCCCGTCCCGGCACACTGTTCCGCATCAGCCATCCTTTCAATAAAATCCGTGCCGAAATTACCCTTTATGAAATCGGGATGGTTCAAAACTTTCTTGTGAAAAGGGATTGTTGTCCTGATCCCCTCGATAATGAACATGTCAAGCGCCATTTTCATTTTTGCGATGGCATCTTCTCTGTTTTTTGCATGGACCACCAGTTTTGCAATCATCGAGTCATAATGCGAAGGCACTGTCCAGCCGGTATATGCCGCAGTATCGACTCTTACCCCCGGTCCGCCAGGCGGCAGGAAAAGTGTCAATTTGCCTGGGGAAGGGATAAACTTTTCAGGATCTTCCGCGTTTATCCTGCATTCCATGGCATGACCTGCTGCCTTGATCTGGCTCTGTTTATACGTTAGAGGTAAGCCGGCTGCTATCTTTATCTGTTCTTTCACGATATCGACGCCTGTAAGTTCCTCGGTAACCGGGTGCTCTACCTGTATCCTGGTATTCATTTCCATGAAATATATATTTTGATCCTGGTCAACAATGAACTCTATCGTGCCGGCGTTTTTATATTTCATCGCCTTTGCAGCGCGCACCGCAAGCTCCCCGAGCTTCTTGCGAAATTTCTCTGTTGCAACCGGCGACGGCGCCTCCTCTATAAGCTTCTGATGCCTTCTTTGCACCGAGCAGTCACGCTCCCCCAGATGGACCACATTCCCCTTGCCGTCGGAGAGAATCTGGACCTCGATGTGCCTGATCAAGGGCAGGTATTTTTCAATATAGACTTCACTATTTGCAAACGCGGCAAGGGCCTCCCTCTGAGCCATATGAAGAGCAGGTACCAGTTCCTCCTCTTCAGTGACGATCCTCATACCCCTGCCCCCGCCGCCGGCAGAGGCTTTTATGATGACAGGCAATCCGATCTTTCTCGCTGCCTTGAGAGCTGCTTCCTCGGATTCCACAGGCCCGTCGCTTCCGGACACCACAGGAATGCCGCGCCGTTTCATTATCTGACGCGCCTTTGCCTTATCGCCTCCCATTTTCATGCTCTCAGCAGAGGGGCCTATAAAGGTAATGCCTGAGGTGGAACAGGCTTCGGCAAACTGCGGGTTTTCAGAAAGAAAACCATAGCCGGGGTGGATAGCTTCAGAATCGGTAAGCTCTGCGGCGCTGAGGATTGCCGGTATATTCAAATAGCTCTGGGCAGGATTTGCAGGGCCGATACAGATGGACTCGTCTGCAACTCTTACATGAAGGGACTCGCGTTCGACATCGGAGAAAACGGCAACGGTCCTGATGCCGAGTTCTTTGCACGCACGAATTATGCGCACGGCAATCTCGCCCCGGTTGGCAATCAATATCTTTTTAAAAAGCTTCATCGTCTTTGCAATTCAGACAGTACAGGGTAATTTTTCTTTGCGAGCGAATAGCCCGCTGTGCCAGTCCTGCTGTCTGTACGGATAATCATCTTTGTTCCAGCTATATATGTGGGCTCGGCGTTACTCGCCCACTGCAGAGAACCCCGGCGCTCGACTGCAGAAAAACAACCCTGTACTGTCTGAATTGTAGTCATAGCCTATTCTGATGGATCGAGAAGGAAAAGGGGCTCGCCATATTCCACAGGGTGCCCGTTATCGACAAGTGCTCTAACCACCACACCGTCGATTTCACTCTCTATTTCATTCATAAGCTTCATGGCCTCTATGATGCACAGGGTCTGTCCCTTCTTCACCCAGGTCCCAAAAACGACAAAAGGTTCAGCCTCAGGCGACGGCGACCGGTAAAAGGTGCCGACAATCGGAGAAGTGACCGTAAAGAGCTTCGATTCGAGGTCGGGTCCCGGCGGTCCAAGTTCTTCTTTGCTTTGTGTCTCTTTTCTGGCATGCGGAATCGATTGCGGGACCTCAAGGTGACTGAAGAATTTTTCACGCCGTATCTTAACCTTAACGCCGTCTTTCTCGACCAGCAGTTCGGTTATATCTGTGTCCTTCAGAAGGCCCATCAGTTCTTTTAATTCCTCAAGCTCCATCGCGGCTCTCCTCCTTAAAAATCAGGTCATAGGTCATAGGCGATAGGTCATAGGCGATAAAGAAGTATAAAACTATTACCTATAACCCATTACCCATCACCTATTATTTCACTTTTTCTATATATTCAGACGTCCTGGTATCGATTCTCAGCACATCGCCCACCGAAATATGGAAAGGCACTTTCACAACAAGTCCGGTTTCGAGTTTTGCAGGCTTTGTGGAACCTGATGCAGTATCTCCGCGGAATGCAGGGTCGGTCTCCGCTACCGCAAGCTCGACAAACATGGGCGGCTCGACAGTCATAGGCTGTTCGTTATAATAAAGGATCTTGACCGTCATATTTTCCTTAATGAATTTCTTAACGTCACCGAGCTGCGCGGCCGTTAAGGGGACCTGCTCATAAGACTCGGTATCCATAAAATAATGAAGGTCATCCTGGGCATAAAGATACTGCATATCCTTTTCTTCGAGGCCAGGCGACTCAAATTTTTCTCCGGACCTGAATGTATCTTCAAGAACGCTTCCGGTCTTCATATTTTTAAGTTTCGTCCTGATTACCGCCCCACCCCTTCCCATCTTGACATGCTGGAAGTCCACAATTTCAAACGGCTCTCCCTTATAAACTATTTTTGCACCCTTCCTGAACTCACTTGTACTAAGCAACAAATACCTCCTAAAATCAGGCTGCAATGGCCCATCACCCTTGGCCTGTTATTTTATTATCTCCAGTTCTCTGCTAAGGCTTGTTAAGAGTATACATTTTCGACTCTTTAAAGTCACCATATCTTCTATTCGCACGCCGCCAAGTTTCGGGACATAGATGCCGGGCTCTATAGTGAACACAAAGCCGTCAGAAATCCGGTCAACTCCGGCCCATGACACACGAGGGGCTTCATGCACATCAAGGCCCACGCCATGTCCTGTCCCGTGGCCGAAGAACGCTTCGTATCCAGCCTTTTTTATAGTTTCCCGCGCAGCCCGGTCAATATCCCGCGTCCTGACTCCTGTCTCCACCCTGGACACAGCCCTTTGGCGCGCTTTGTTGACGATATTATATATGTTGATCTTTTCCTGGAGGTCATCGCCTGCCATAAGCAGCGTCCTCGTCATATCGGAATAATAGCCATCAGCTTCCCCGCCCCAGTCAATTATAACAAAGTCTCCTTTTGCAATTTTCCTTTCAGTCGGCTGCGCATGGGGCTTGGAGCTATTCCCACCGGAAGCTACTATTATATCAAATGAAGCATGTTTACATCCTTCTCTCTTGAGTTGCTCTTCAAGTCTCAGGGAAATTTCCCTTTCACGCGCTCCAACCCTTATCTTTGGTTTGATTTTCAGGAAGGCGGTTTCCGCTCTTTTTACCGCTCTAGATATAGCGCCGATTTCCGTCTCATCCTTCACTTTTCTCAGATTCTCTATAAGGCCAGGATTCGGAGCCAGTACAGCAGGCAAGCCCTTCAGCAAGGAATAAAACTCATAGGAAAGCGATGACTCGAATCCAAGCCTCCTGATACCTAATGATTTCACGAGACGCCGGAGCAGCGCTATTCTGTTTCCTTTTTCATTGCCGATCTCACACCCTTTTGCTTCTGCTTCCGCCTGCTCTTTATACCTGAAATCGGTGAAAAACAGCCCCTTCCCTTTTGTAATCAGCATGAAGCCTGAGGAGCCGGTAAATCCGGTCAAATAGCGCACGTTTTTTATAGCGCTGACAAATAAGGCATCTATCCTCTTTTTCCTGAGGATATCCTGAAGACTTGTTATTCTGATCAAAGATGGATTATAGGTCATAGGTTATTGAATAAGATATTGTAAGTTTCCCCATTACCCATGACCTATTACCTATAACCTACGCTTTGGGGGGCAAAATGGATTTTTATTGCTTCAAGGAATTTGTTCAATCGCTTTATAATTCCCTCTTTATTCTTTCCCAGAAACTTGATGAGCGCTGCCAGTTCCTCTTGACGCTGCAATATTCGCCTGTCACCGGGACTGTTTGTCAGCATTCCTCTATACAGTTCCATTGCCGGAGCATAATGCCCGCGAGCAATAAGGCCCTCAGCTTCAACCAGCTTTGACAGGTCAGGCTCCGGGCGGTGTGATAAAGGAGGCTCCGGAGATACAGTTGCCGCCTCCGGGACTTCAGAAAAGATCACGAGTTCTTTATTCGCTTCGGCAAGACTGAGATACCATCTGCCGAGCGTAAGCTGGGCAGCCGGGAAATCAGGGCGCCGGCTGATACCATCGACAAGTAGCGCAACAGCTTCTTCGACCCTGTCCCGCTTCCTCAACTCTTCGGCAAGAGAAAGGAAAAGTTTTGAACCGGGGTCCTGCTCCAGCCGGTCTTTGAGCCTTAAGATGAAAGCACTGTCACCCTTATTCATCACCATGTGGTCCTCTCTCTGCTAACTGTTATACTTTAACTCAAGGATTCTGTCAAATATTGCGCCGGCCACATCTTCTTTATCCATAACCGGAAGCTTCCGTTCGCGCTCCCTGTCTATGATTACCACCTCATTGGTATCGACATCAAAGCCGGCGCCTTTTCTTGAGACGTCGTTAAAAACAATCATATCTACATTTTTTGCTGTAAGCTTCCGGCGCGCCCTGTCTATCCTGGGGCCGGTTTCCGCAGAAAAGCCCACAGTGAAAGGGCGCTGTCTGAGCTTTCCCACGGCTTCAAGGATATCTGCGGTTTTCAGAAGATTCAGGGTAAATTTATCTTTCTTTTCGATCTTGCCGGTTTTAGGTTCAGCAGGCGTGAAATCCGCCACTGCGGCAGACATTATGAACAATGTGGACATGGGAATATTATCCATTACCACAGTATGCATATCCTGTGATGATTCAGTAAATATCATATCGACATTCTCGGGAGGGCTGATTGAAACCGGCCCGCTGATCAGCGTAACCTCTGCCCCTCTCCTCCTGGCAACCCGCGCAAGTGCATACCCCATTTTGCCGGAGGACCTGTTTGTAATATACCGTACCGGATCGATGTACTCCCTTGTCGGCCCGGCGGTCACCAGCACCTGTTCACCCGCCAGATCCTGTTTAGTCAGGGCAGCTATAACATATTCCATAATCTTTTCGTTAGCTGACATCCGGCCCATGCCTTCCTCGCCGCAGGCCAGACTCCCCTTCTCGGGACCGATAAACTGCACGCCAAGAGAAGCGAGGTAATCAAGATTTTTCTGAAAGACCGGGTTGCCGTACATCCTCCAGTTCATGGCCGGAGCAATTATCACCCGCCCAGGCGGACCATGAAATGCGAGAAGCGAGGTGCTGAGCATGTTATCAGCCATCCCCTGTGCATACTTGCTTATGCTATTGGCCGTTGCAGGCGCAACGACAAAGAGATCGGCATTTGCAGGAACACTCACATGGGAGAGGGGAAACTCAAACATATCAGTGTAAACGCGCTCACCTGACGCCAGCTCAATTGAAAGGGGTGTAATAAAACGTTTTGAGGCCTCTGTCATGATGACCGTGACAGAGGCCCCTTC
>JBEKJD010000013.1:0-19723 GCA_050011415.1 Dissulfurispiraceae bacterium
CTCTTTCAGCGTCTGAATCAGCCACGATGCCTGCTCCTGCCTGGACATAAGCATAGCCGTCTTTAAGCACAAAAGAACGAATAATGATATTCAGGTCCATAACTCCTGAGAAACCTATGTAGCCGAGAGAGCCGGTATAAGGGCCCCTCGCAACCGGCTCCAGTTCGTCGATTATTTCCATACACCTTACTTTCGGCACGCCGGTTATAGTACCGCCGGGGAATGCGGCCCTTATGAGATCGAAACAAGTTTTGCCGCTTTCAAGAAGCCCCCTGATATTCGAGACAATATGTATGACATGCGAGTAATCCTCGGTTATCATCAGCTCGTCAACATATACACTGCCGAATTCAGAGACCCTTCCAATATCGTTTCTCTCCAGGTCGATCAGCATAATGTGCTCTGCCCGCTCTTTTTCATTGAGCAGCAATTCGGTTCTCATCAAAGCATCTTCCTCGACATTTTGCCCGCGCGGCCTGGTGCCGGCAATTGGCCGGGTTTCAATAACACGGTCTCTTACCGCAACCAGGCGTTCCGGCGACGAGCTGACAATGCTGTAGCTGCCGAAATCGGCAAAGGCGGCAAATGGGGATGGATTTATATGTCTCAGCATTTTATATATGTTCCAGGGTTCGACGGAACCAACAAATGCCGAGAGGCGCTGGGATAGATTCGCCTGAAATATGTCCCCGGCAGCTATATATTCTTTCGTTCTCCTCACCATCTCCATATAATGAGTCTTGCTCATTTCATAGTTGAGCAAGGCCGGGAGCCCACGGCTTGAGACAAAAGGTTGAAGGTTGCAGGATTGCTGCAAATAGACATCCTTTCCAATAAGCCTGTCGCCTGTAGCCCTCAGCCCTTCTTCAGCTTCATCATACGACCTGTTCCAGTCAATGTCCGCGAGGTCCGTGAATCCCTGGTCCGTGTGTCTCGCTCCCGGGCATATTATAATCCACGCTTTTTCTCCAACATGGTCAAAAGCAATGACCCTGTCAGCCATCATAAAATGAATATCAGGAATATCGAGGTCATCAACAGCATTTCGCGGTATATCCTCCAGGTATCTGACAAAGTCATAGGAAAGCAATCCGATGGCGCCACCCTGGAACGGAGGCAGTTCACTGACAGCGAGCTGCGGATAAGCGGACACCAGTTCCTTCAGACGGTCCAGGGGAGGCCTGATTGATATGGAGTTCTTTTTACAAACCGTGGAGCATACATTCAGTTCACCGTTTTTGGCATGCAGCACCAAATACGGTTCAAAGGCAATGAATGAATAGCGGGCTATTTTTTGCGGGCCCTTTACGCTTTCAAGAAGAATGCTCTGATGCAGTTTGCGCGATGCCGAAAGCCGTTCATAAACAAGACAGGGATCGCAATAGGGGATCTCACTGAAAAGAGGAGGTATGCCTCCTCCCCGCCCTGTGAGATTCAAAAAGTCTGTTTTGTTCAGGTTTAATTTCACAATCGCGGCCTTATAATTTAGGCAGCGTTATACCCATTTCTGTCCCCGAAAAGTCTGCGATTTTTCGGGGAACCCATATAATAGCTGCTTTTATAATTTCGGTAATGTTATGCCTTTTTGGGCCTGATATTTGCCGGCCTTGTCTTTGTAAGACCTCTTGCACAGCTCTGCTGCCTGCAAAAAAATGAGTTGCGCTATGCCCTCGTTAGCATAAATTTTGGCCGGCAGCGGCGTCGTATTGGATATCTCTATAGTGACATGTCCCTCCCATTCAGGTTCCAGGGGAGTGACATTGACTACAATACCGCATCGCGCATAGGTTGATTTACCAAGACAGATCACCAGCACATCCCTGGGAATTTTGAAATACTCCAAAGAGCTTGCAAGAGCAAAAGAATTGGGCGGTATGATACAGACATCGCCTTTATAATCTACAAAACTTCCAGGATCGAATTTTTTGGGGTCTATCACAGTGGAATTAATATTAGTGAATATCTTGAACTCGTCTCCGATCCGCATATCGTATCCGTAAGAGCTAACGCCGAATGAGATCACGCCTTCTCTGGCCTGACTCTCATGAAAAGGAGCAATCATGCCTCCCTGCGCCATTTCAAGAATCCATCTGTCATTCTTAACCATTAAACCATCCCCTATGCCGTTACTAAAATAACACAGCGCAACCAAGTACTTCAATTTATAAATGGATAAAGAAACAGTCTGGCTGTACCACGTTGCATTCACTGACTCCAGGAACTGTCCCTCTTAATG
This sequence comes from Dissulfurispiraceae bacterium, assembly GCA_050011415.1. Classification (GTDB taxonomy): domain Bacteria; phylum Nitrospirota; class Thermodesulfovibrionia; order Thermodesulfovibrionales; family Dissulfurispiraceae; genus JADFXI01. The sequence continues at coordinate 2,237 of JBEKJD010000013.1, forward strand.
ACTGACAAACCTGGAAATTTGTCAGGAATCATCTGACATGTGCAATGTGTAGACCTGACCCTCGGACGCGCTCGGACGCGCTCCGCACACCTCTTTGATACTATAGCTAAGTGGGTGGAAGGATAGCTGCTATAATACGAACATGAATAAAGAAGCATTGCTAAAAATGATATTTTTTATTTTATGTATGCTCTGCAGCACCGGTTATGCGCAAAGCAACGAAAGGGATGCGTTGTCTTCCAGACCGAATATCGATATCGCGCAGCTCGAAAAAAAGATTCATAGCCTGCTCAATAAGGAAAGGGAGAAAAGTGGCTTTTCAGCCCTGCTCTGGGATGAAAGTCTCCACAAGGCAGCCAGGAAACATAGTCGGGACATGGTGGATCGGAACTTCTTCTCACACAATGATCCTGATGGCAGAGGTTTTCAGGACAGGTACGAGGCCGAGGGAATCGAGTGCAAAATCCGGATAGGTGATACTACCTATAAGGGTGCAGAAAATATCTCACAGGACAATCTCTACAGTTCTTATGTTTATAAAGATGGAGAAAGATCTTTTAACTGGATCTCGGAAGACGAAATTGCCGACTCAATAGTGAAGCGGTGGATGAGCAGCAGGGCGCATAGGGCAAATGTACTGACCCCCTATTTCAAACGACAGGGAATCGGGGTTGCGCTCTCCGATGACGGTAAAATCTACGTGACGGAAAACTTCTGCTGAATATGAGGCATATGCCCTCACTTTTAATTACACCTGTATTGCTCAATGTCCCATCTTCTAACCGGGTGCAACCCTAGACTATGCGCGTCATAGTCATTGAGGAATTCTCCTCCGTTACCTGCTCTGTTCAATAGCTATGTCCTCCGAAAATTCCAAGTTAGCAGAAACAAATAACTTCAAAAAGTCGAAGCCAGTTTCAAGGGTTCTATTTGTCCAGCACTTCCCTGATCTTTCTCAGGAGACTATCAGGCGTTACCGGTTTGCTAATCAAATCAGCATCCGCTTCAAACATCCCCTTCACAGCAATAACGTCGCTGGTATATCCGCTCATAAATATCACCTTTGTATCGGGCTTGAGACTCTTTATCTCTTTGCATGCCGCCCAGCCATTTTTTACCGGCATTATCACATCAAGGAGGATAAGGGATATCTTGTCCATATTGTCCCTGTAAAGCGTCACTGCATCATTTCCATTTTCAGCCTCTATTACTCTGTAACCGTATGCTTCAAGAGTTAATCTAAGAATATTCCTTACCTCCGGTTCGTCTTCTGCTATAAGTATTGTCTCACCCTTACCTAATGGAAGTGGCTGAATTGATTCCGTTGTCGCTTCCCCTTCCATTGTAGTCATCGGCAGGTATATTTTGAATGTTGTACCGACGCCCGGCTCGCTGTAGATATTAATGTACCCATCATGTCCCTTGACAATACCATAGACTATTGACAAACCAAGTCCGGTATCTTTCCCCATTCCTTTTGTTGTAAAAAATGGCTCGAATATCCTCTGCTGCGTATCTTTGTCCATCCCCTCGCCTGTGTCGGAAACGGTTATCAATGCGAACATGCCAGGCTGACCGTATCCATGTGCAGTTATGAATTCCTGATCAAACCTGATTGGCTCAGTTGTAATGCTGAAGGTCCCTCCATTGGGCATGGCATCCCTCCCGTTTGTTGCAAGGTTCATCAGTACTTGCTCAAGCTGATGTTCATCGGCAAGTACCGGCACAGCTCCGGAATGCAATAGGGTTTTACATGAGATGTCTTCCCCTACTATCATCGTCAGGAACTTTTCTGTCTTTCTGATTATCTCGTTTAGGTCCAAGCACTTCCTTTCGCTGACCTGTTTCCTGCTGAAAAGAAGCAGGTCTTTTGTAAGATGCGATGCTTTTTCCGCGCCTTGGAGTATATGTTCGATATTTAGCCGCTCGGGGTCGTCTTTTGCTATCTTCATTAGGGCAAGACTTCCATAACCAATAATGGCTGTAAGTATGTTGTTGAAATCATGGGCCACTCCTCCGGCAAGTTGTCCGATTGCCTCCATTTTTTGGGATTGACGGAGCTGATTCTCAAGGGCTTCTCGCTCTGTAATATCTATAAAGCTGACAACGGCGCCTGTTACTTTTCCGTCTTTTAATATGGGGTATGCCCAATATTCGGCTGGAACCCCTTTGTTGTCTGCGCGCCAAAAGAGTCCATTATTGTTATGAATATATTCGCCATTTTGGGATGCCTTTATGATGATGCATTCCTCTTTAGGATAAGGTGTCCCATCTGCTTTTGTATGGTGAATAACATCATGGATATTTTTGCCTATAAGGTCATTTTCATCTTGATAGCCTAAAATTCTTATGCAGGCTGGGTTGCAGAAAATACAATTCCCCATTTGGTCAAGCCCGTAGATGGCTTCGGCTGTAGAATTGAGGATGAGGCTTAATTTCTCTTTGCTTTCTCTTGCCTTTTTCTCCATCTGCTTGCGCTTGGCAAGTTCGCTCTGCAACTGATTGTTTGCTATCTTGAATGCGGCAGTGCGCTCAGAAACCTTTCTCTCCAATTCCTCATTGGCCTGGGCGTCCCGTTCTCGCCCTCGCCGCGCCACTTCGGCCACGACCGAGACCATCGCGCAGTTGAACAGAAAAACGAACATCCCCAGCCGGTCCCCGAAATCCTTGATAAAGGGGTGGTCCCCAAACAGCGGCCAGGCATAGAGCACAATGAGGCAGGAGGCGCCAGCGGACAACAAGCCCGTAAGCCACCCGCCATAGAGCGAGGCTATCATGACAACAGGGAAGAACGTCACCCAGGGTATGCTCGCCTCCAGCGCACCCAGAAGGAACTTCCTGAAGACAACGGCGACGCTCATGGCCAGCAAGATGATGCTGATGTCCCTCAGCAGCCTCCTTAACAGTGCTTCAGAGTTATGGTTCATGACTTGGTCGCCCTTCTTTTAAATCTTTCAGGAAAAAGTAAAATACTAAAAATCAGTGTTTCCCATCTGTATAATATCCTCTGCCATGATCTTGATTAGTCTTTTTTCGGATTATAGCACGGCTTAACTATATTTATAAGGGGAGTTCGATACTTCTTCCGCAATAAAATCTTTGGGTCAAACCGTCAGAATCAATGTTATTTTATTTCGACTGATGCATTGGGGTCGAAGGGGTTGGTCCTCACAGCAAAAGAGAAAAGAAACGGGTAGTCTTCCTTCAGGTGCTTCATGTATGAAAGCCATTCTATGATGAGCAGCATGTAGGCCCTCTTTATGTCGAGTGCGATATGGTCTCGGTCCGGTTTGGCAAGCCCCTTCAGGTCCTTCCGGGCATTCAGTTCATCGGTCAAGTGCGAGACCGACATGAGTAGGTCAGTAAAAGATTCATGTTCCAGGAGGTTCGGGTTTTCCATGAGCGCCAACATGTCTGCTCGTTTCTCCACGAGAAAAGTCCTGATTGCATCGAGGTCGCCTTTCCCCAAGTCGATCATGTAATGGCAGGTCCTGAAAAATTTCATCGACCCATGAAATCTCTGCTCCGACCAGTCGCTTGCAATCAGAAGATTGCCCCTGATTTCCTCAAACTTCTCATCAAAAGCTGAAAAATAGCGGAGAAGTCCTGTGCCAACTTCGCTGAAGAAGACCCCGACAACCATGTTCATCTTTTTGATCATGGAGAGCTTTTCTCTTCTGCTCATTAGCTCGCTGATGATCAATGTTACGAAGAGTACCTGTATGGGGACAAAGGCGATGTCCTGGAACATGTAAAAAAAAGTGTCTTCTGTCCGGTGAAAGACTGCTATCTGTATCAGATAGGAGACCGAGGACAAAAGGATGAGAGAACCGGCCAAACGGATGTACCAGCGCGTCTGCTTCATGACGCTATATTTTACCAGAAAGTCTTAGTGAGTACGATATATATTGTGCGTGGACAGGAACTGAAGATAATCATCCTCAACTATCAATATCTTGCCTTTTTTCATTGTCTCAAATCCTACGCTGATATTCCGGTTCATGAAATGCGAAGGTGAAAACCGTTTCAGGCCTTGTTGCTATCTCTATCTTACCGCGCAATTGGCTGGTTATTAATCCATTGATCAATCTTAACCCGAGGGTCTCAACTCTGGTAAAATCGAAGCCCTCCGGAAAGCCTATCCCATTATCACTATAAACAAGTTGAATTTCACTTCCAGAAGACACCCGCCCTTTTATACGGATTTGCCCCTCTCTGCCATCAGCAAATGCATATTTCAATGAATTGGTCATAAGCTCATTTATAATTAGCCCGCAGGGGATAAGAGTGTCAATGGACAGTGTGAAATCTTCAATATCCAGCCTTAGCGACAATTTATTCCTGTCAATTTTGTAGCCGGTCATCAGACTATTTGCCAGATCACTGACATAGTCCTTCAACTTGACATTGGACAAATCTTTTGATTTGTAAAGCCTCTCATGAACTAAAGCCATAGACATGATTCTGTCCTGAAGGTCCCGGAACATTTGAATTGCGATTTCATCGCGATGAAGTGATGCTGTTTGGAGGTTGATGAGGCTGGAAATCGTATTCATATTATTTTTTGTCCTGTGATACAGCTCACGCAGCAGCGTCTCCCGCTCCATGATTGTCTTCCTGAGATGCTCCTCCATTTGCTTTTGCTCGGTTATGTCGAGAACGGCACCGATAGTACGCACCGGATGTCGTTCACCGCTCTCGCCCTCAAAGAAGGTCTGCGACCGCGCCATCAGCCAGCGTAAGGTAGCGTCCCGGCGTATGATCCGGTGCTCAACGTCCCACACTCCGTCACCAGCCGGGTCGTGTGCTCGCAGGACAGCCGCCGAAATGCTCTCGATATCCTCAGCGTGAACCAGATTGAGGAAATCCGGTAACGTTACCGCTTCATCAGGACCCCACCCGTGGATTTCCCTTTGCCGCGGCGACCAGTAAATAGAGTCGGTTAGGTGGTTGTGATCGAATATGCCGATCTGAGAAACGCGAATGGCCTGACGCAATCGTTCCTCACTCTCGTGCAGCGCCTCCTCCAGCAGCTTGCGCTCGCTTATATCCCGTACAATGCCGAAAATCACCTTCCTCCCTTGAAAATCCATAAAACGGGCGTTTATCTCCACCGGCATGGCAGTGCCGTCTTTTCTCAGGTGTGCGGATTCGCACTCGCACCGCCCGTCTTTTTGCAGGTGCTCCATACGCTCGGGTATTTTATCCGCAAAATCCGGGTGGTCTAATTGGGATATATTCATCGAGAGCATTTCAGCCTTTGTATAGCCGAGACGCTCATAGGCGGTCTTGTTGATGTCTATGAAATCACCTTCCATGTCGAAGATAATGAGGGCATCTATAGCGGATTCAAAGAGGGTCCGGAACTTTTCCTCACTCTGCCGCAGGGCCGCCTCCATCAATTTCCGCTTGGTGATGTCGTGGTTGATAGATATCCAGACTTTTCCATATTGCGAATGTTCAAATGTTGTAATATTCTTATTGCACCAGAATGTGGTTCCGTCTTTTCTTATACTCAGCACCTCACCCTGCCAGACCCCGTAGGCATTGAGACCCTGCATGATTTCCTCTGCTGTTTCTTCAGGGCTTTTTTCACACGGCGCATTAACAATGCTGACATGTTTCCCGACAAGTTCACCGGAATCATACAAGAACATACGTTCGATTTTCTTATTCTCATAAAAAATTCCCCCTTTTCCGGTTCGAATCAGAAAAACCCCTTCAGCCATATTTCCCAGGATTTCACTATGCAGCCGAAGTTCTGTCTCAGCCTGCTTACGCTCGGTGATATCACGACAAATGCTCAATATCGCCTGCTTTCCATCATACTCAATAAAGCGACTGCTGTTCTCGGCGGATATCCGGTTTCCATCCTTACTTATATGACAGGTCTCGAAAATAATATGCTTATTGGTCATTATTTGACGTATACGCTCAGGCACCAATTTAGCATACTCGGGACTGTCGAAGTCCATTGGAGTCATCCGCAGCAGTTCTTCACGGGTAAAGCCCAACCGGTCGCAGGCAATCTGGTTCACGTCCAGTATATTACCGTTCAGATCGTGAATAATAATGGCATCACCTGCGTTATCAAATACAGTTCGATATTTTAATTCACTTGCCGGCAGTGCCGTGTCCACCGAAGTCTCAACCGGTGTGTTAGACTTAGCTAATTCAGTAGTAGGGATTTTGGGCGATTTGGCAGTTTCTTTTGTCTTCTTATCCATTCTGTGTTTCTACGTTGTCTGGGTTGACAGGTAAGTGTATGCTGTATGGATGAGTCCTTTTTGTATCAAACGCCAATCCATAACAGACACTTTATTATTTTCTTGAAATTACTACAAATCTCAAAAGTACAGCAGCACTATTCCGCTGCTTCCTCTTATATATGTCTGAACCAGCGCCAAATTGGATGACGTCCCATCCTTTTGTTGGAAAAGAAACTAATTTACCATTATCTTAAGTGACGACCTTCTTGTTGTCAAGGTATCATTTTCATCGTGTCATTTTCATCGGTCCGTCCGCTTCAGGTCGAGCAAAAACGAACTGACCCGCTACCAAACAGTTCCTGATATGCTATAATTTAACATGACAAAAGTTCTCTTTATATTGATAGCATTATTTCCGGCTCTTGCGTGGGCGCAACCAGCCATTAATTTTTATACCGAAACTCATGACTTCGGGAATGTAACACAAGGGGATCAACTGGAGTATGCTTTTGAGCTCAGCAATGTAGGAACAGAGGAACTGGTTATAGGGAAAGTCCATACGTCCTGAGGATGCACTGCCGTGATGGCTAGTTCGAGCCATCTTAAACCAGGGGTGAAGGGCTCTATAACAGCGAAGGTTTCCACTTTTAACAAAACGGGTCTTACTCTTGAAACAGTAGAGGTTTTGAGCAATGACACTAAAAGGCCGAAAGTTATCCTTACCTTGCGGGCAATGATAATAAATAACACTCCCCCGAATGCGCAGCAAAATACAAACCGTTCAATCACTCATTAATCGCATGGGCATTAAAGCTATCTTCAAAGCATGTTATAAAACAAATACTGAGTCGCCGGTCCTTCAGTAATCAGAACTCTTGAGGTTATCTGTCTTATGGATTTATCAGTTCTTGCTGCCTTAATGCGCTTCTTTATGATAACAATAAACGGGGGGTGACGAAATGAATGAATCAACGGATCTAAATAATCGTCTGGAGCTTACGGCGAAGATTCTCATTAGGTGCTTCATCTTGAATTTTGCTTTGATTCTGCTTTGGTTCTTTTTCTATCTGATTGGCAGCGGTCGGTGGGGATATGAGCTGCATTCAAAGATTTTCGATATAACCAGGCATGAATTTGTGTTGATCAACTATTGCGGAATCGCTTTTGCAAAACTGTGCAATTTGATCTTCTTCCTTATTCCCTATGTCGCAATCAGGCTGGTACTGAAGCTAAAACAATTGTAGACAATAAGGAAACTGAGCTGGCCATCTCCTAAGAGTGCGGGCAAAGAGGATTAACTCCTTCCTCTAACACCTTCCTCCTACCGCACTTTCTAAAAACTTAAAAATGATGTAAGTTATCAATTAGTAATCAACTATGGGGAATAAGGAGGTTTTTCGTGAAATGGATAGGTATTTATCTTATTGGTTTTGTTATCTTGATTGGCGGTCTTCTCGCTGCGCTCTGGAAAATGGGTGTTCTGGCCAGAATCGGTACGGCATGGACCTTGATCGGAATCGCGATCACGATCGGTATAGGCATCATGCTCTCAGTCTCACGTAGCGGTGGCAAAGAAAATATCGAAATCGACCAGAAGTGAGTTTTATGGGTCGGGTAGAGCAGTGCGAAACCAGACAATACGATGATCCCAACTAACGCCGCCCCTCACCCGACCGACACGATACAGTCGACTTCTCCTGTAACCTTTCACTACGTTGGCATTCTTGCATCGCTCGATGATGAAGGAAAATGCTCTGTAATACTGTTCATAGGTCAAAACAGTTCTCCACAAAAACTTGACATCGTTTTATTTTATTATATGATTAATATAGGTGGTATAAATGAATGATATGAAATATTATTATCAGTACCTTCCGCAAAGGATGGAGCCTGATCGAGTCAGACATTTTCTTAGGCAAGGGTTGCTCGCCGTACTTATCGTTGTTTCATGTGCTGTGCCGGTCATGGCCGCACCGATCCAGCTACCGGCGATTGTTGAGCCAGCCAGCCAGGAGCATCACGTCGGCAAACTTATATTTGTTGAATTGGTGACGCCGGACATAGCCGCCGCCAAAAAGTTCTATGCTGGACTGTTTGGCTGGACATTTCGCGAGATTCAGGCCGGTGGGACAGAGTACGCCGAGGCATTTCTCGACGGTCGTCCGGTTGCAGGACTGATTCACAAGAATGTGCCTGCGAGCGAACATCGACAGCCAACGTGGCTGAGCTTCTTCGCCGTGGGCGATGTCGACGCAGCAACAAAGGTTGCGTTGCAAAATGCGGCGAAGGTGCTGATCGAGCCTCATAACATCCCTGACCGCGGCCGGGAAGCAGTCTTCGCTGATCCGCAAGGAGCCGTTTTTGCGATACTCGCTTCCAGTAGCGGTGATCCGTCCGATGTTCTGGCCGCTCCCGGAGAATGGATCTGGAGCTCGTTAATCACAAGCAATCCGGACACCAATGCTGCTTTCTACCAGAAGCTGTTCGACTACGAAGTCTTCGAGTTGCCCTCTATCGAGGGCACTCAACATCTCTTGCTTGCGTCTGACAACTATGCGCGAGCGAGCGTGAATACGCTGCCTGCGAATAGGCCCATTGCCCATCCCCACTGGCTCAATTATGTACGCGTCGAGGATGCTGTCAAGATGACTGCAAAAGTCGTGGCGCTCGGTGGCAGAGTGATAGTCGAGCCGCGGATTGATCGCCACGGCGGCAAGGTCGCGGTGGTAGCCGACCCGTTGGGGACACCATTCGGCTTGCTTGAATGGCCGGACACTGAGAGTAAAGAGGTGCCCAAGTGAATATCATACTCTTACGCCGGTTGGTGCGCGTCTTTTTGGTCCTTCCGTTAATGATCCTGTTGTCCGGCTGCGTCTTAGGTGTTGGCGGATACTACGACGGCGGGGGCTACTATGAACCCGTCGGTGTCGACTACGGTGGCTGGGGACCTGGGTACCAAGTGGCGCCGTTTCACGGCGGTGACCATCGTCCAACCGGTGGAGGTGGCCAACCATCTGCTCGAGCTTACAGATCCGCGCCTGCTTCCCACTCGATGCCGTCTATTCCATCCCGGGCACGTTCTGGTGGCTCGCGACCACGTTGAAGTGCGGCCCCCCGACAAATATCTTGAGTGTCTGTCCAGTAACCTCTTGAATCATCTGAATCACATACGATTCAAGATTGGCGGCCTGATTCACCTGATAGCCACCGTTTCAATCTCATATATTTTGCACTCTGACATATCCTTCCTTATCACTTCGATTGATAAAGAGGAGGGAGGAATTAACATCCCTAAAAGAAATGTTTTATAAACAGCACCCAAGAAAGGAGGAGTGATGAAAAAAATATTAGCCATTATGTGTCTTATGGGTATAGATGAGGACTTTGATGTGATTATCTCGTCGCGACTTCCTCACAAGACCCTCTGTGTCACCAATTAGGTCTTGAATGTAGGCTTAATCATCTCCGTCTGGAATTGTGAAATAAAAAGTTGAACCATTATTTGGCGTTGACTCCACCCATATACGGCCTCGGTGCAGTTCAACTACTTTCTCGCACGTAGCTAAGCCGATACCGGTTCCAGTCTGCTCTTCTTGATGGTAAGAACGATGAAAAACCTTAAAAACATTTTCAATGTCTTTAGGCTCGATACCAATGCCATTGTCACGAACTGAGAAGACCCATTTTTTCTCCTTTCTTTGAGCGGAGACGTGGATGAGAAGGGGTTCCTCGCCGCGAAACTTTATTGCGTTGCTGATAAGATTCTGGAATAACCGGGTCATTTGGGTCCTATTACACATAATCTCAGGCAAAGAATCACGCGTTACTATCGTTTCATTTTTTTCAATGCTGCCCTTTAAATTGGCAAGCGCCCTGTCGAGAACGGTCGAACAGCCGATCAGTTCAAACTTCTTCTTGCGGGTTCCCATGCGCGCATAATCCAGCAGTTCCTTAATCAGAGTCTGCATATGCGTTATCTGGGACATTGACTGGTTAATATAATCTTCAGCTTCCGGATCACGAGCGTCTTTGTATTTATGTTGCAGCAGTTTCAAGGCAACTGCCACTGAAATTAACGGTTCCTGCAGATCGTGGGATGCGTCACGAGCAAATTGCTCCAAAGCCTCGTTACTCTGTTTCAGTTCCTCGGAAACCCTTAGGAGCTTTTCTTCCGCCTGCTTGCGCTCTGTGATATCCAGGAAAGTGCCTATTATCCCTCTCACCAGGCCGTTTTTGTCCCTGAACACATCCTTGTGACAAATGACGTCTATGGACTGCCCTTCATGCGTGGTTACTTTGTATTCATATATCTGATAGGCAGGGTTTTGTAACAGTTCCTTGTCCTTCTGGTGATAGGTATGAGCTTGTTCAGCCGGCCATAGATCAAAAACCGTTTTCCCGACAATATCCTCCGGTGTTATCCCAATGATTTCCGCGAATTCGTTATTGCAACCCAGATAGCGGCCTTCGGTATCTTTATAAAATGCGGCGATGGGAATTGCTTCTAATAACGTTTCAGTAAAGCGCAGTTGTTGCTCATTCGCTGCATTGGCTTCCTGAAGTTCGAGTATCAGTTTCTCTCGCTCATCATTATACTTCCGGCTCTCTCTTTCATGGAGCACGTATCCAGCGCATTTCCTCACTGCTGCAATGAGTCTGTCGCTTTGTACAGGTTTTAATATGTATTGGTCAACAGCGATGTCAATGGCCGAGAGCAAATAGTCCGTATCGCTATGGGCAGTTATTACAATTATCTGCTTATTTATGCTTTCCTCTCTTATTTTTCTCGCCATTTCCAGGCCGCTCATGACAGGCATTTTTATGTCGGTTATGACTATATCGGGATTATGTTGTTTGAATGCTTCCAGTCCATCCTTTCCGTTCTCTGCCACATAGACGGTCCGAACGATCCTCTTCAGTATTTCACTGGCAGCCTCTCTTGCATTCGGATCATCCTCGACATATAAGACAGTGACTTCCACTACCCTGTTTTCCATATTATTATATCTCTATCCTGAATTCGGACCCTTCCTTACAGTTTTTAGCCGTAAGCCGTCCACCCATGTTTCTCTCGACCATAGTTTTAGAATTTGGTTTTTAATTTCATAACAGCTCCTTAGTCACCTTAATATTCTGGTTCTGCTGAAGAAGGAGTGCTTTAGCTATTATCCTGACGCATCTTCTTTTTAAGATTCCCTAACTCTCTGTTATGCGTATCTTTTATACAACTTATTTTATACACTCATGCTCAGATCAGAGTCAAGAGAAAAACGTTTATTCCCGTTCATACCTTTTATAATGTTGCGACCAGGATTCCGTACTGGATAAAATAGTGCCCAAAACCATCTCAACGTAATAGCACATACTGTGTGCGCCGAAGTTTCGTAAAGTTTTGGGGGCTAAATCCTCGGTCATCGGAAAACTATATTGTGGTGTGCCGCCACTAAGTCCCGATTGTATTGATCCAGTCCCAACGCAGTCTATTCCTCTCCACGGCCATGATCCACCATGGTCCTGAACCATGTGTTGAGCGCATATACTTCATCGTGTGTACCAGCGGCCAGCACACGGCCTTTTTCCAGCACCACCACCTGATCAGCCCCTTTGACCATGGAATACCTATGAGCAATGATCAGAATCGTGGTGGTTTTTTTCAATCGGGCGAGGGTCTGTTTGATTTCCAGTTCTATGGCGTAATCCAGATTAGAAGTGGCCTCGTCCAGCAGCAGGATGCGGGGTTCAGCCACCAGGATGCGGGCTATTTGCAGGCGCTGGCGCTCGCCCAGGGACAAGCCCATGCCCTGTTCTCCGATCTCGGTATCCAAGCCCTGGGGCAGGCGCTCCACCGTGCGGGTGAGTCCGGAATCTTTCACAGCTTGAACGATTTCGTCCTTGCTCACATCCTGCTTCTTAAACAGGATATTGTCCCGCAGTGTTCCTTTAAACACCGCGCCGTCCGCGGACACGATGCCTACAAGCTGCCGTACCGCGGCTGGATCCAGCAGCGTCAAAGGGTATCCGTCAATGAGGATCTCGCCCGATTGCGGTTCGTATAATTTGAGCAGCAAGTCCACCAAAGTGGTTTTGCCAGCGCCAGATTGGCCGATCAGGGCCGTGATGCTGTGCGGCACCAGCGTCAGACTGACATTGTTGATGACTGGATAGTGCGGCTTGTACCCAAAGGTGACATGGCGGTACTCCACCAGCCCGTGTCCAGGCAGGCAAGGCTCGCCGGGTTTTTCCTCTTCCCCCGAATGCAGCAGTAGCAAGGCGCGTGAAATGGAAATGCGCTGGTTCTGCAGTGTGATGAAATGGGAGGTGAGCGCATCAATGGGATCGTATAGCTTATCCAACAGCGCAGCGAACATCACTACGTCGCCAGGCGTCAACTGACGCTCGATGACCTGCCAGCTGCCGTAAGCGAAAACCAGAAACCTGCCAAAATGGATGGAAAAGCTCTGCCAAAAAATATAGATGTTCTCAATGCGGTTGCGGCTCAAAAAATTGGTCACCACATTCTGCATGGAGGCAATGAACCGGCCGGTCATGCGTTCTTCGGCACCGGACACCTTGATGGTTTTGATATTGGCCAGCGAGTTTTGCAGATTGTTTGCGACATCGTCCCATTGCTCGAAATACTGCTCGCTGGTTCCTTCCAACCGCTTGGCCATCCGCCGGGACAGCGTGGCATATAAAGGTAGGGTGGACAAGGAAATGGCTGTGAAAACTGGATGTTGGGACAGCATGAGACCGATGGTTCCCACCAGACGAAAGGCTTGAGACGCAAGTTCCTGAACAATGGTGGTGACTGCCGGTCCCACTTGATCAGTCTGGTCGATCTGTTTGGCCATGGACGCGCTGGCATTGCGCGTAAAGAACGACAGTTTGAGCTTGAGAACATGTCGGAATACAGCCCGGATGAAATCCTGCTCCACCTTGCTGGAATATTGGGCGGACAAATAGTCGGACAACAGGTTAAAGAGCCGGGAAATCAGGTTAATCAGAAACAGCAGCAGAGCGCCGATGATCAGTGTGCGGAATGCCTGAACAGCGGTGCGGGGCATCACGGCATGTCTGGTATGTGGCTTCAGGCTTTCCTGGTGCAGCGTTTCTGTCGGCGTGAAGTGCTGAGCGGCCTTGTGCACAAACACGCCGGACAGATCATTGATCATCACTTTGTAAATAACCGGCTCCAGCAGGTCAGCGGCAATGGCCAACAGCATAAACATAACCACCATTCCGATGGTCCGTTTATAGGGAACGGTAAAAACAAAAAGTTCCTTGATAAATTCTATCCAAGAATATTGTTTTTTCGTCATAGCTATGACACAATCATCTCATTTATAACTTGTTAAGACGCGGTGGAACCTGTAAAAATTGGGGGCAACTCTCAATGCTATCATTCACTCAACTTTTATGAAAATACTTTTCAAACTTGTACTCACAAGAATTATAGCAGATGTTTGTTGAACGAATTCAGGTAGTGCAACTCCCATTCTGAGAACAACGGAACATTTTCCAGGTTTGGCCCTATATTCTTAGGGAAAAAAAGCGCAGGCATTTTTTTGAGGAATAACAGATTTTTCGACTGCGGGGTGAAAGCTCACAACTCCTCTCTTCTGTCAAAGACCTTCAAGGGTGTTGCTCACCTGCAGAGGAAAATTCTTGCTAAGGAGTCTGTGGATGAACTAATTTTCAATGCATCCAGATGCATCCAATTTTGTTGACTCTTTTATTACACTGTGCTATAAATTTGTTGCTATTTGCGATGATAAGTGAAGAAAAGCTGATCAGGAGGTATTCAGGTGAAATATGTGAAAAACTTAATGCTTTTTATTTTATTAGGTTCGTCACTTTTTTTAATCTCGCCGGCAGGGGGGGAAGAAGTAATTAAGGCACAATATAACGAGCAAATAGGTATTTTTGCCAGCCATACAAATGTTGGACACTTAAATTCATTAGTTATTTTTCTGGCAGACCAGCTTGAAAGAAATATTAACAAAAAATACTTATCGACACCCGCTATTGTGACTTCTTTTGTTTGCTTGAGCGACCTTAAGAGAACATCATCGTTGGGGAGATTAATTTCCGAGAATTTGATGCATGAACTCCAAGTGCGGAGGTGGAGAATATTCGATGTCAGACTGGTTAAAGATATAATAATGACTGATGCGGGCGAGTTTTCACTTAGCAGAAACATCAAACAAATAAGAAGCCAATATGCAGTAAGCAGTATAATTACCGGTACTTACACAGTTGCAGGTTCAGATATTATCGTAAATGCAAGGGTCCTTGATATCGATTCCGGTACAGTAGTTTCAAGCTCTCAATCAACTCTGCCATTAAACGACCTCACAACGGAATTGCTTGATTCAGATATGGTTCTCAAGTCTGTTAAAGAGGAGCCGGCAATTGTCCTTCCGTCTGAACCGAAGGCTGAGGAGAAGGTAATCGTCGTTGCCCTTGAGGACATACATTTCGATTTCGACAAGTCGACCCTCACAAAAGAAGCGCAGACGATACTGAAAAAGAATCTCAAGATTCTGCAAGAAAACCCTAAGGCAAAAGTCCGTATTGCAGGATATACTTCTGCTTCCGGCACTGAAGAGTATAACCAAAAGTTGAGCGAAAGAAGGGCAAACGCTGTCAAAGATTACCTCGTAGCAGAAGGGATCGTTACCCCTGACAGGCTTTCCGAAATCGGATATGGCAAAACAAAACCTGTGATGTATGAAGCAGCGCCGAAAGACCTTTACTCAACAGCGGCAAAGGCTAACATGAGAGTTCTTTTTGAGATTATGGTGAAATAGGAACACGAGGCCAAGGGTGCTTGCATCGTTCGGTCTGAATATTAACAGCTCGCTCGAACTTTCCGTACTCACTGTATTTTTGAGCAATATTGTCAGTAATGTGCCTGCGGTAATGCTGTTACTCAACCATATGGACTTGCACGCGACTCATAACCTGTATATGCTCGGGCTGACAACGAATATGTCGAAATCTGAAAAGATTTGGTGATGACGTCATTTGATTTCACAGCCCTGGATTAGCAACTGGACAAAACGCTTTATGTTAACTTCGCTCTGGACGCTGACCGACGTGAACTCAATACCCGACAGGAAGGACCCCTTTTCCTCCTGCGTTCTAAGTATCTTTGCATAGATGTCGGTGGCCTTGTAGCCGAGCAACGACAAGTCGAGACCCATCTTGATATCCGAATACGGGACTAACTGCTTTCCCATTTCGGCAAGAATACCTTGATAACTGATGTCTCTGATTACGCCTTGGTGTATCTGCGGCAGCACAATCTTGTCCATCACCAACTGGTACTTGAACGGGATGCTAACTTCAACGCGCGGACTCTTTCGGATTTCCTTGCGAGGTAGCTTCAGACCAAGCGACGGAATAGCCAGTACCTCGTAGAGGTCAATCGGCCTGGCTTTTCCCTTCACGAGGACATCTATTGGTTTGCTGATCGTGACGAAGTCCTGGCAGTGGTCAAGTGTGCCCTGGCTGATCAGCACCTGCCCGCGCAGGCTGAACGCCTCAATGCGTGAAGCTATGTTTACCTCGTCACCGATGACCGTGTATTCTGAATGAAGAGCCGAACCCAGTAACCCGGCCATCACCGTACCCGTGTTTATTCCTATCCCCATAAACAGCTCAGGAATCTCAAGGTTCTTGTGATAAAAGTTGATTTCGTCCATTGCAATCTGCATTTCCACCGCACAAGTAATTGCGTGCTTGACGTCGTCCCGGTACAAATATGGGGCACCGAATAGCACCATGATCGAGTCACCCATGAACTTGTCGATCGTGCCCTGGTTGCGCACTACGATCTCGCTCATTTTTGATAGGTAGCGGTTCAATAGGTCGAGCACCACACCAGCAGGATAGACTTCCGAGATTGACGTGAACCCCCGCAGATCCGTCATCAGGATAGTGACCTCTCGACTAGAATAATTGCCACTAGATGTCACGTTCCAGGCGTTATCGATTGCGCTCACCAGCACGTTTTGCACTTGTTGGAGTGCCTCGCCGCGCAGCGGTGCCCCAGTTTCGAGGGTTACAATTTCCTGGATCTGCCTCAATGCATCTTCCCAACTCAGATTTATCATTTTGGTCCCCATATACAGTGCTGCGAGTTATAATGGTACGGCTTGTATGCTGCCAGCGCAGGCTTTTTCTTAAAGAACTCAATCTTCGTGGCGACTATTCCCTTAAGGTCTCTACTTGCTCATTTAATGCCACCTTGCAAAGTTCCCAAATCGGATTATACAGTAATCATGAAAAAAAATCGTTGCCTATAGATGAAGGTTTCATTTAGGGACTCATTATTTCGATATGTAACATGTCATTTCAAGGGAGTGCCCGGCGGCGTTGACTTTGGGGAGGAATTAATATCCTCTCCGGTCCTCCAAAATGTTGACTATGACCGGAAAGAAACAATTTCATTAAATCTATATTGTTTTGTTGTGCAGTCATACCCATTTAGAGACCACCTGTCAAGCAAAAAAAATGTCTTCTGTAGAAATTAATAGACTGCTCAATATTTTATAACCTGCCGACGACTATAAACTGTGATCATTTTATAGTAGACTATTACAATTGGGTGGTTGAAGGACTAATTTCTTTAGTGGTTTTTTTGAAAGGTACTTTGAAGTATGCATTTCCTCACAAAGAACTCAAATATTGTCTCAGGACATCGGGGAAGATATGAAAGTCGTCCTCTTTAGTGTGGTAGAATAGCAGCCAATGACTGACGGAAAAAGGAGAGGAATAATGAAGGCAAAGGATAGTGCAGGGGAAAAGACAAAGGCAAAGGCGAAAAAGCCCTCAGTTAAGGCGGCCAGCAAATCAGTGAAGAGGACGGCTGCCGCTCCGAAGGCGGAGAAGTCAAAAGCCGCAGGAAAGAAGACAGGCATGGGAAGGGAAATAGATAGGGCTAGGGCGTTCTTCAAATCCTTGACGCTTAACGATGTGGCGAAGCTGGGAGAAGAGGGGATGAGTAAATTAGAAGGAATGTTCGCCGCGATCTCCGCGTTCGGGCGGAAGCTGCGGGAGAACGCGAAGACGAAGAAATAAGGATGAGAAATTCGGACATCGGGGCGGCGAAATCAGCAGCCTTTTTTTGCGTCTGCGCTAACGGGCCCATTGTATGTTAATGAGCGTTTTTCGTGGTCATTAGTTTTTGCGTAGTACTCCAGTAATTATCAATTTCTCTGAGATGTCCGAGGTGTCTCTTATAGGGAGGAATGTTGTGCGGCACCGGTTGTCC
>JBEKJD010000014.1:0-31020 GCA_050011415.1 Dissulfurispiraceae bacterium
TGATTGGCGGACTGGTTGGGTATAATAATGCCTCCATCGCCTATTCATATAACACCGGCCCTGTGAGCGCCACCAACAGCTATGGCGGCGAAAACATTGGCGGACTGGTTGGGTATAATAATGCCTCCATCGCCTATTCATATAACACCGGCCCTGTAAGCACCGGCTCTGTAAGCGCTACCAATGGCAGTTATAGCTACAACTATATAGGCGGACTGGTGGGGTCTAATAATACCGGCATCGCCAATTCATTCAACACCGGCTCTGTAAGCACCGGCTCTGTAAGCGCTTCCAACGGCAGTTATAGCTACAATTATATAGGCGGACTGGTAGGGGAGAATGCTGCCGGCATCACTAATTCATTCAACACCGGCTCTGTAAGCACCGGCTCTGTAAGCGCTTCCAACAACAGCCATGACTACAACTACGCAGGCGGACTGGTCGGGTATAATTCTGGCAGCAGCATCAGCAATTCATACAGCACCGGTTCTGTGAGCACTGGCTATGTAAGCACTTCCATCAACAGTTATAGCTTCAACTACGTAGGCGGACTTGCGGGGGAGAATGACAGCAGCAGCATCAACAATTCATACAGTACAGGCTCTGTGAGCACAGGCTCTATGAGCACTACCAACAACAGTTATGGCTATAATAATGTAGGCGGACTGGTGGGGTACAATGACGCCACCATCAACAATACATACAGCATTGGATCTGTAAGCACCGGCCCTTTAAGCACTACCATGAGCAGTTATGGCTATAACTACGTAGGCGGACTGGTGGGGGAGAATGATGGCAGCATCAACAATTCATACAGCACCGGATCTGTAAGCGCACCTGGCAACCTCAACTCAGGCGGACTTGTAGGGTATAACTTCGGCAGTATTACAACAGCCTATGCCACCGGTCGGGTCAATGGCAGTAATGTATCGAACAGTAATCTGATTGGTAGTGACCCTACTCTCTCAACCTTGACCGCCGGCAACAACGTCTATGCCGGCTTCCCGGCGTCTCTGACCGTTGATACCTGGAATGGCGCTGCCGGCGACGGTAATTGGACGAATCCGTCCAACTGGAGTAGTAACGCAGTACCCACAGTGCTACAAACTGCCAACATCGGCAACGCCGCCATCAACATTCCCGGGATCGTTTTGGCAGGCAACGTTTCGACTACCGGGACAGGCAGCACACTCAACTTCACCGATACAACGGTGAACTCGCTCAGTATTGGTTACAACAATACCATTACGCTGAACACTACCATTAACTACGGCACGAGCGGAAAGCTGAACATTGTCGCTGCGCCGCATCTGGATCTCAACGGCACAACATACACGGTCATTAACAGCCTCGGATATCAAGGCGACCAGTCGACGAGCGGCAATTATACGCTTCAAGGCATCGGCTATAGCAGCAACCTGAATGGCAATTATGTGCTTGGCTTTGACATCAACGCAAGCCCAACATCGTGGTGGAACGGCGGGGCAGGTTTCGCGCCTGTGGGCTCCGGTCCTTCCAGCTCTTTCAGCGGCGCCTTTGATGGGCTCGGCCATACCATAGCCAATCTCAATATCAATAGCCCGGCCGCCAGCTATGCCGGCTTGTTTGGATTCAATACCGGAACTATCCGCAATGTGGGGTTGACAGGAGTAAATATATCAGTCAACAGCGGCGGCAGCAACAACTACATAGGCGGACTGGCAGGGGAGAACACCGGTACCATCACTAATTCATTCAGCGCCGGCTCTGTCAGCGCTGCCAACAGCAGCGGCAATGTCTACATAGGCGGACTGGCAGGGGAGAACACCGGTACCATCAGCAATTCATACAGCACCGGCTCTGTCATCACCAAAGGTGTGTACGAAGACTTCATAGGCGGACTGGTGGGGGAGAACACCGGTACCATCACTAATTCATTCAGCACTGGCTCTGTCAGCGCCATCAGCAACATCAGTGAATACTTTTACAACATAGGGGGACTGGTGGGGTTGAATTATGGTGGCGCTATCACTAGTTCAAACAGCACCGGCTCTGTTGTTAGCACCGGTAGTATAGCCTATGACTATGTAGGCGGACTGGTGGGGGAGAATTATAATGGCGCCGCCATCGGCAATTCATATAGTACCGGCTCTGTCAGCACCAGCGGCAACACCAACAGCGCCGGCTTTGACTTAATAGGCGGATTGGTTGGATATAACGTTGGGTATAATTTTGTTAGCGACACCATCACCGGCGCCACAATCACCAATTCGTACAGCACCGGCTCTGTCAGCAACAGCGGCGGCTACTACGACTACGCAGGCGGACTGGTGGGGGAGAATTATAATGGCGTCATTACCAATGCATGCAGCACCGGCTCTGTCAGCAGCAGCGGTGGCTACTACGACTATATAGGAGGACTGATTGGGTATAATCAATCAGCCGGCGCCATTACCAACGCATACAGCACCGGCTTTGTCAGCAACAGTGGCGGCTACTACAACTACATAGGCGGACTGGTGGGATTTAATAATAGCGGCAGCATCATCGATTCATACAGTATGTCTATGGTAACGGCCTCGGGCGCCACTATATATGATTTGGGCGGACTGGTGGGGGAAAATTATAATGGCGGCAGTATCGACAGTTCTTACAGTACAGGAACGGTAACAGGCACTGGTTCATCATCTATAGGCGGACTGGTCGGGTATAATCTTGGCAGCAGCATCAGCAATTCCTACAGTGAATCAACGGTCAGCGGAAACAACCAGGTAGGAGGACTGGTCGGGGTCAATTCAACTTCCAACGGCGCTTCCAACGGTACCGGCGGGACTATCAGCAATTCATACAGTACAGGAACTGTAACAGCTACCGGGTCATCTGTAGGTGGACTGGTGGGGCAGAATTCAAGTGGAAGCATCAGCAATTCTTTCAGTACTGGAACGGTTAGCGGAAACAGCAACATCGGCGGACTGGTGGGTTACAATAACGGCAGCATCGTCAACACCTACGCCACCGGCAATGTGAGCGGGACTAACTATGTCGGCGGTTTAGTGGGATACAACGACGGCAGCGGCAACATTGCAACCGCCTATGCCACCGGCAATGTGGCTGACGCTGTCGGCGTCACGGGCCTTAATTCAGGCGGACTGGTCGGGTATAACTTTGGCAGCATAACAACCGCCTATGCCACTGGTCAGGTCAATGGCAATAGCGTTTCCAATAGCCGTCTGGTCGGATCTGATACTACCTTTGGCAACGACGTCTCTGCCGCTTATCTGCAGGGTGTGGTCGACAGCGGAGCTTCCAACTGGTCCGGCGGCGCAGTCAATGATAACAATTGGACAAATCCTTCCAATTGGAGTAACGGTGTGCCTACGGTGCTGGAAACAGCTAACATCGGCAACGCCGCCATCAATATTCCCGGCATCGTTCTGGCCGGAGACGTTACCACCGGGACAAACAGCACACTCAACTTTACGGGTACAACGGTGAGTTCGCTAAGTATCGGCTACAACAGTACCATAACGCTCAACACTAACATTAACTATGGCACGAGCGGGAAGCTGAACATTGTCGCCGCGCCACAGTTGAACCTCAACGGCACTTCCTACACTGTCATTAACAGACTGGGGAGTGCAGGCAGCAACACCGGCACAGACCTGCAGGGTATGCAGGGCAATCTCTAACGCAAGCGCCACCTCAGGATGGAACAATAATGGCTCGGGAGGTTATTACGGTTTTACATCCATAGGTATCGACAGCCCTTTTAGCGGCATATTTGATGGTCTCGGCCATAGTATCTCCAATCTCTACATCAATAGCCCAAATACCTACTTAGTCGGCCTCTTTGGATACAATACCGGTGCTATCCGCAACATAGGGCTGACAGGAGTGAATATATACGTCAACAACAGCGATGGCGATTACATAGGTGGCTTGGTGGGGGAAAACGCAGGCAGCGTCACCACTTCCTACAGCACAGGCTATGTCAGCACTATCGGCGGCGATGGCAGTGACTACGTAGGCGGACTGGTGGGTTATAATTTAAATACAGGCGGCATCAACACGGGCAGCATCACCAATTCATTCAGTACCATCTCTGTAAGCACTACCGCCGATAGTTGCTACGATAACATAGGCGGACTGGTTGGGAATAATCATGGCGTCATCACCACTTCCTACAGCACCGGCTCTGTCAGCACTATCGGAAGTACCGGCCACGACTACGTAGGCGGACTGGTGGGGAATAATAATTGCACGAACATCAACACGGGCAGCATCACCGATTCGTACAGCACTGGTTCTGTAAGCACTATCAATAGTACTGGCAGCGATAACATAGGCGGACTGGTCGGGAATAATAGTGGCAGCATAACCACTTCTTACAGCACCGGCCCTGTCAGCACTTTCAGCAGCGAGGGCGGCGACTCAGTCGGTGGATTGGTAGGTCTTGGTACCGGTGGTGTTACCAATAGCTTCTGGAACATTAACGCTTCCGGTCAGACAACCAGCGCCGGCGGCACAGGTCTGACCTCTTCCGGAATGATGAATAGCAATAACTTTACCGGTTGGAACATTTCTACCACCACAACACCCACGACAACCATAACAAACACACCAATATGGGGTATAGTTAATAACGCATCATTCCCGTTCCTGTCGTGGCAGCAACCAGGGACAGGATCGAGACCGAATGTTACAACAACCACTTCTTCGGTAGCAACAACCTCGAACCCGACATCAAACCCGACATCTGAACCCACCACATCTGAGTCCACGACATCTGAGTCCACTACAGTATCAACCACAACCACAAGCACGTCTACGACAATACGCACGACATCAGTCTCAAGTACGTCAACATCGACATCAACGTCTACGTCCACAACAGTGTCAACGACAACCGCGTCTTCCACAACTCCCACGACATCAGCGTCCACAACAGTATCGACGACAACCACGTCTTCAACAACACCCACGACATCTGCGTCCACAACAGTATCAACCACAACTGCGTCTTCAACAACACCCACGACATCCGAGTCCACAATTGTCTCAACCACAACTGCGTCTTCGACAACACCCACAACATCCGAGGAAACCACATCAGAGCCCACAACATCGGTGTCCACAACAATATCAACGACGACTACGTCTTCGACAATACCCACGACATCAGTGTCCACAACAGTATCAACTACAACTACATCTTCGACAATATCCACGACATCTGTGTCGACAACAGTATCAACTACAACCACCTCCTCGACAATATCTACTACTACTACTTCTTCTTCATCGTCAACTACAAGCTCAATACCTGCTCAGCAGGTTTCCAATACAGTACAGGACACTAGCAATACAACGGTGAATACCATTAACTCGCTAACTACTATAACCCAGTCGACGGGCGGAAACCCTGCACCCACACCTACTCCTACTCCCACTCCTACCCCCGCTCCCGCTGACACTTCTCAGACTTCAACAGGCGGCCAGCCGAGTTCGGGAACACAGACTACAGACACAACGGGTGACACTTCCCAGACTTCAACAGGCGGTCAGTCGAGTTCGGGAACACAGACTACAGACACGGGTGACACTTCCCAGACTTCAACGGGCGGTCAACCGAGTTCAGGTAAAAAAAGCACGGGAGCAAATACAAGTGGCAATGCGCCTACACCTAATGCACCACCAAAAAAATTATATTGCAATTAGTCTGCTGGCACTGGCCTGCGTCCTTATTCTTGCGGTAAATTCTTTTGCCGGCGAGAAGATTGGGACAGTTGTTAATTTAAGCGGGCCGCTGTTTGCAAAAAAGACGGACGGGACTACCAGGGTACTGACCAGAAATTCCACAGTTGAAGATGGAGACACTCTTGTAACGGAAAAAGGGACGTATGGCCGGATCAAGTTCACTGACAACAGTGAAATTACGCTGCGTCCAAACACCCAGATCAAGATATCTCATTACAGCTTTAATGCGGCCAAGCCCAAAGAAGACAGCGCTGTTTTCGATATGGCAAAAGGCGGATTGCGTGCTGTAACAGGACTGGTTGGGAAGCGCGGCGACCCGGACAGCTATAAAGTCAATACGGCCGTCGGCACCATCGGTATCAGAGGAACAACATACGAAGCCACACTCTGCATTAACAACTGCGGCACCCTTTCACCTGGGTTATACGTGGCTGTACTGAATGGGGCCATTCACGTGACAAACGGTGGCGGATCGCAGAACTTCTCTGCGGGCCAGTTCGGTTTTACTCCGAACTTTAAGCAGCCGCCGGTTATATTGCCGAAAAATCCCGGCATCCAGTTTACACCGCCTCCTTCATTTTCTTCAACAAGCAGCCAGGGTTCGAAGCAGGGAGGAGGTAAACCTGGAAATGTTGATTGTCAGGTGCGATAAAAAAATAAAACATAGGTCATAGGTTATAGGTGATAGGCAAAAATTCCATAACCTATGACCCATAACCTATGACCTATTATTTTATCCCATACCCCTTGATCTTGGTCAATAATGTCTTATAACTAACTTTGAGAATTTCTGCGGCCCTGCTTTTATTGCCGCCGGTCTGCGTGAGCACGGTTTCTATACGTGATTTTTCAGCAGTTTTAACTGCAGATTGGGCAATTTCCGACAATGGCGCGTCGCTTACCGGTTGTTCTTCTGCCGCACATCTGACAAAATTGAAATGCTCTGCCTGAAGCACCGGTCCATCGCACAGGATAACAGCACGTTCAATTATGTTTTTCAGTTCTCTTGTATTGCCCTTCCATTCGTTATCAAGCAGTAGACTTTCAGATTCGGTTGAAAGGGATGGGGCTTTTTTGTTCATTTCAGCAGAGAAAAAACCGATAAAATGCAGCGCAAGCGGTATGATATCTTCCTTTCGTTCCCTCAGGGGAGGAATGATTATGGGAAAAACATTCAGCCTGTAAAAAAGGTCCTCCCTGAAGTGCCCTGTTGAAACTTCGTTTTCAAGGTTCTTATTGCTTGCAGCTATGACCCGCAAATCGACTCTCACGGTCTTTGTTCCGCCCACGCGCTCAAGTTCGCTTTCCTGAAGCACTCGCAGGAGTTTTGATTGCAGAGACGGTTCCATATCGCCTATTTCATCAAGAAATATCGTGCCCCTGTCAGCCAGCTCAAAGCGTCCGGGCTTTACCTCAGAAGCACCTGTGAAAGCGCCCTTCTCATGTCCGAATATTTCGTTTTCAATCAAATCTTTGGGGATTGCGGCACAATTAACTGCAATAAAAGACTCTGTTGCTCTCGGGCTGAGATGATGGATTGCCCGGGCAATGATCTCTTTGCCTGTACCGCTCTCACCAAGGACCAGTACCGTAGTCCTGAGAGGCGCAACCTTTCTTATTTTTTCCATTATACTTTTCCATTGCGGGCTCAGCCCGATAATTTCAGGCATCTTTAAGAATCTTGAGAATTCATGTTTAAGGACAATGTTCTCTTTCTGCACAGTCCGCTCTTCCAACGCCCGCCTGAGAATAAAAATCAGATGGTCAGGATCAAAAGGCTTGGTAACGAAATCATAAGCTCCTCCTTTTATCGCTTTGACCGCGATTTCAATGCTGCCAAAAGCAGTCATCACGATGACAGGTATAAAAGGAAACCCTTCTCTCACTGTTTTCACTATTTTCATACCGTCTCCATCAGGCAGTTTCAGGTCGGTAATCACTGCGCTGATGTTTTCACGGGAAAGAGCGCCGAGACCGTCCTTTATTGACGGGGCTGACCGGACAGAAAAGCCTTCGGACTCAAGCGTCCTGGCGAGCATGACAGCCATGCTCTGTTTATCTTCAACTATAAGAATAGTTTGCATACTGCCTATTGCCTTTTATGGTACAGGTAAGAACAACCGGAATGTGCTGCCCTTCCCTTCTTTGCTGTTCACACTAACGCTTCCCCCGTGGGCCAAAGCAATTTTCTGGACCAGAGCCAGCCCGATGCCAGAACCCCTGCTTTTTGTGGTATAAAATGGCATGAATATCTTGTTCAAATCTGTTTCCGGTATGCCTTTGCCGTTATCTTTAATTGCAATAGATACTCCGTCCCTGCCTGACAGGTCAGTTTTTTCAATATCAATCCTTATCTCATCGCCTGCGTCAGCCGCGTTCTGAAGAAGATTTTTTACAGCCTGCCTTAGAAGGGTCTTATCTCCTTTAACTGAAAAAACATCGCCTGAGGAGAAACTGATTTCAGAGGCCTTCTCTCCCATGCCCTTTATGATATCTTTAATAAAACTTGACAGGTCTATATCTGTCCTGTTTATGGGTTCTGATGTTGAAAACTTCAACAGTTCTTCCATGACACGGTTCATTTCTTCTATTTCATTCAGGATGGCCTGAACAATCTCTTTTCTGTTGTCCGTCTCATCAAAACCTTTTAGCAGAAGCCGTGCATAACCTGCAATAACGCCCATGGGATTCCTGAACTCGTGAGCAATACCGGCAGCAACTTCACCAAGGGCAGCAAGCCGCTCCTTGATTATAAGTTGATCTTTAAGGGATTTAATTTCGCAGCCGAGCGCATTAAAGGCATCCATTACGATATTGATTCCGGTATTTTCGTTGGCCTGTGCCTGTTTCTTAATGAGGCGGGGCAGATAGACAATGAAAAAAAAGAGTGCGAATAAAACAAATATAGCTGACAATAAAATAATCAGCGTACCGGCAGAACCTCTCATCACCTATTCAATTCAGACAGTAGAGGGTTGTTTTTCTGCAGTCGAGCGCCTGGGTTATCGGCAGTGGGCGAGTAACGCCGAGCCCACATATATAACTGGAACACAGATGATATTCCGTATAGACAGGAGGACTTGCACAGCGGGCTATTCGTTCGCAAAGAAAAATTACCCTCTACTGTCTGAATTGCAGTCATTATTTCCCATTAATAAGGTCGATAAGCTTATCGGCTGGCAGCGTTCCCATGTGCACCCTTCCGTCAGGGAGTATCAATGTTGGAGTACCTGTGATTCCCAAAGATTGAGCTATTCTTAAATTGTCATCAATTTCCTTTGCAGCGCATGCGAACTTCTGAATCGGTTTACCTTCAAAATTATCATCCATCATCTTCAATGATTTCTTGCATTCTATGGAATTCGCCTTCCAGTACGAGTCTTTATGGGCAGCAAGTGGGAATAATTTTATTAAAAATACTATATCTTTTCTTTGCGCCACAACTCTTTTCATTTCCTTATGCAGCCTGGCGCAGAATGGGCATTCAGGATCGGTAAAAACGATTACCTTATTTTTAGCGCCCTGATCGCCCAGTATCAAAGCATTATCAAGGGGGATTTTCGAGACATCTACTTTCCTGTTGTCCTGGAGCTTATCAACGCTTTCCGGGGCACTGTTGGTTGCGTTGTCAAGCTCAACAATAGGTCCGGCAATCAGAAATTTCTTTGAAAAATCCGTATAGAAAAAGCCTTTCCTGCCATTATCGTCTATAGATACTTCCCAGAGACCTTTAACAGGGCTTATCTGGATACTCGTTATTTTAGCATTGGAGTTCATTTTTCTGAGTATGCCAAGTGCATCCTCATAGGTCAACGAATGACATTTGTTGCAATCACCTTCGCATCCGCCTGTACTGAAAGCGTAGCCGGGCAGGGAAACTGCAAAGGTCAAGGCAAAGACTAAAACAAAGGCTAAGGCATATCTTCTCATGATTTATTTAACCTCTCAAAATAATTTTAGGTAATGGGTAATAGGTCATAAGCAATAGGTTAAAGTTTTTTCCCATCACCTATGACCCATTGCCTATTACCTTTCTTTTACTTTAACCAATTTTTTGTTTGAAATTCAAGTTACACTTTGTTATAATGCACAGCAATGGAGGATTTCCTTAAAAAGGCTGTTCTGGAAGCCTTGCTGTTCGTTGCCGGCGAACCGGTAACCATCAGCAGCCTTGTTAAGGCAACAGAACTGTCTGAATATGAAATTAAAAGACTGCTGGATGAATTGTCTTCGGATTACAAGTCGAGGAATTCCGGTATTCTTATAGTCGGCATTGCAGAGGGATACCAGATGGTCACTGATCCCGATCACGCTATCTGGATTAAGCGTTTCAAGCATATCAACCAGGCCAACAAGCTTTCACAGCCGGCTCTCGAAACATTAGCCATTATTGCATACAAACAGCCTGTAACAAAATTAGAGGTGGACCAGTTGCGTAGTGTTAATTCCGATGGCGCAATTAAAAGCCTGCTGGATAAGCATTTCATTAAAATAATCGGGAAGAAAGAAACGCCGGGCAGACCTTTCCTATATGGCACTACGAAAGAGTTCCTGCAGTACTTTGGTCTGCAAGGTTTAAATGAACTACCGCCCATAAGTGATTTTTTAAAGGACGAAGCAGCATAGAAAGAATTAAGAATTACGAATTACGAATTGAGGAAAAGTTTTATACTTATTAAATTCGTAATTCGTAATTTATAAATAGGGAGGATGCGGCATGAAGCACATGAATCAATTCTGTGCGGTACTATCCTTTATCATCTCTCTTTTTTTCGCAACAACATCCGGCGCAAATATTTCCTACAAGGTGCACAAAGGTGACACATTACAGAGAATTTCAAAAAAATACAATGTCAGTATCTCCGAAATTAAGGAATCCAACAGACTGCAGTCCTCCAAATTAAGCATCGGAACGAGGCTTTCCCTTCCCGACTCTGAAAGAAAACACTGGAAAAAAGAAACATATCACAATGCAAAAAAAGGTTCATCAAGGCATTTTGTCTCTAATAAATCAGCGTCCGGAAACAATGCGACATTTCATATAGTTAAAAAAGGAGATACGTTAAAATCTATTGCTAAAAAATACAGGGTTACCGTAAATGACTTAAGAAGGACAAATCATCTGAAAAGCGCCAAATTGAAAACGGGTCAGCAAATCTTGATCAATGCCAGAAGCCATGCACCTAATACCTATACTGCCATAAAAGGAGATACTGTCCGCAAAGTTGCGAAGCTGTTCAAGATGAACAGCGATGTCCTGAGAGAACTGAACGGCTTGAAAGGAAATGCCCTGAAACCGGGGCAAGAACTTTTACTGGCAAAAATAAATTCCGATATTAAAGAAGACCCTGTTGAAACCGGCGGCATCTATGCTGAAAATACCGGCCCTGCCATTACTTCCGCTCGTCTGGAAGAGGTAAAAGAACTCTCAACTTCGGAAGACATGCTTGCTGATCTCAGCATACAGGAACGCCTGATTCTTTTTGCTAAAAAGATGCTCCACCTCCCCTACCGTTTCGGCGGGAACGGAACTTTCGGCCTTGATTGTTCTGCATATGTGCAAAAAGTATACGGATTTATCGGACTGGATATCCCCCGCAGCGCCCGCGAGCAGTTCAACTTCGGTGAATCCGTTGATAAAGAAGACATGACAGTTGGAGATCTCGTTTTTTTCAGAACCTATGCATCATTTCCCTCGCATGTGGGCATATACCTCGGTAATAACCTTTTTATTCACGCCTCTTCACTTTCCAGAAAGGTGACGATTGACAGTCTTGAAAGTCCTTACTATTTCAGGCATTTTATAGGCGCCAAACGTATAATCCCTGAGGATGACTTTGATATAGGCTCAGGCGAAACGCAGCTGAACGCAAATTAAACCGTGTTGTGATGATGTGATGACTTACGGAACTTACGGCCTTGTTTCTGTATCAAAGCAAAAGCCGCGCTGGCTGATTAAAACGCTTGCTGCGATCATTGCTGCAGCCGTATTTATTTTTTTCCTTGTAAACAAATATCTTTAGCCCTCAAAAACCACCTTCCCCATGTCACTGGTATCGTAGCCCCCCATAGACTGCACCAGGCTTCTGAATTCTTCATCCTCCCGTATTATTTTGAGGATTATGCCGATCATTTCCGTATCCATAAATGAAACGGGGATTGCAAGGTCATAACGCTCGTTTTCAACCGGTATAAAATCAAGATCCAGCGCCTTTGAAGCTGAGTATATACCAAGTCCGGCATCGGCAAGTCCTGTGAGCACCGCTGATGCAACAGCCATATGGGTAAATTCGCATCGGTCATACCCCTTGATAAAAGACGTGCTTATTCTTTTTTCCTTCAGATATTTATCGAGCAGCAATCTTGTGCCGGAGCCCAACTGCCTGTTAATAAATAGCACATCATCTCTAAGCAGGTCCTCAAATCCACTGATCTTTTTAGGATTGCCTTTCTTTAAAAGCAGCCCCTGCTGCCTGTAAACAAGGTTCACCAGCACTATTTGCCGGTCGGGAAATAACCGTTGTATGAAGGGCGCGTTATATTCCCCGGAATTTTCATCCAGCAGATGGGTCCCGGCAAAATGCGCCTCTCCCCTTTTCAGCGCCATCAAGCCTCCCATTGAACCTACGTGTGCAGATGATAATGAGTATTTCGGGTAATGCTTTTTTGTGCTATTCGCAAGGACATCGAGCGCATTGTCATGGCTTCCAATACAAACAATCGTGTTATTTATATCGTCCCTCCTCCTTAAAAGTTCAACCACTACTTGACTTCCTGCACTTAAACACTCTGAATTTGCTGGTATTTTTAATATTCCGTCGGCTCGAACTAATGACATAAGCAATCCGGCCCCCCTGCCGACCGGCGTCGCAATGACCTTGTCACTAACATCGCCCACTTTCACGCGCACAAATTCATCGACGCCTAATGATGATGGTATTTGCCTTGAAATCACCGCCCGTATCTCCTCTGGAGCCTTTGCCTGCATACCTGATAATCTTGCGATTAGAGGCTTCACAAAAAGCTGAAAACTCAGATAGGCTGACACTGGATACCCTGGTATGCCGATTACTGGTTTATTGTTAATAAAACCGATGATAACCGGCTTTCCAGGCTTGATGGCAACGCCATGGACCAACACCTCTCCAACAGCCTGTATCGCTGCCAGTGTGTAATCTTCAGAGCCTCTTCCCGCTCCTGCATTGATCACGATAATATCGGATACCAGGGATGCATCGAAAAGCGCCTTCTTAATTGCCTCTAGATCGTCTGCAATAATAGGGAAACGTATGGCTTCAGCGCCGAGCTCAGCGGCAAGTCCCTGAAGCACAAAAGAATTAAACTCGATAATTTCAGGCGGAACAGGGGGATGCTCTCTAACCTTTTCCGGTTCAATAATTTCCGTGCCTGTAGGGATAATGGCTAATTTCGGTTTTTTCCTGACATTTATTTCAAGATGCCCGCTGGCAAGAATGGCTCCTATATCAATAGGCCGTATTACATGGTTTTCAGGGATTATCAATTCGGTGGCTACAATATCTTCTCCGATGGTACGTACGTTTTGGTAGGGAGGTACCGGCTGGTAAATTTCGATACTCCCGTCTGTGACGTTTACATCCTCTATCATAATCACCGCATTGAATCCTTCAGGCATAGGATCGCCGGTATCAACGTAGAGTGCCTCACTGCCTATCTTCATCAAAAGTGGCTTTGTTTCAGCAGCGGTAAACGTATCTGCAAAACGGACTGCGTATCCGTCCATTGCAGCGGAATGATAAAAAGGAGAAGAATACTTTGCAAAAACCGGCTCTGCAGCGACCCTGCCCAGAGTATTGATAACACGGACCGTCTCGGCAGAAAGGACTTGAAACCCGAAATCATCAAGGCGCCTTAAAAAAAGCTCATGTGCTTTTTCAAGCGATACGCTTTCAAGAAAAACCTGTTTCATAGTTTAAAAAAAAGATTGAAGGTGAGAAGATGGGAAGCTGCGAAGTTGAGCAAACAGCCCTGGTAACTTCACAGCTTCACAAGTTCTCAACTTCTCATCTTCGGGGATTTCGTCTATGACCTATAACCCATGACCTGTCTATTTATTGATCGCTTCCTTGCCGGGGAAATCAACTATCTTGGCATCATCCTTCTGTACCAGAGAGCGTCCCTCAAAAACACCGCCTTCGGCAACAGACAGCTTTCTTGTACTTATATCTCCTGTAAGCTGCCCGGTATGCTTAATCTCCACAAGCTCATCAGCCTTGACATTGCCAATAACTTTGCCGCCGATGATTGCCGAACGCGCCGTTATATCCCCTTTAATTGAGCCGCTTTCGCCAAGAATGACCCAATCAGCTGCGATATTGCCTGAAAAAAAACCGTCGATTCTAAAAGTGCCCTGTGTTGTAATGTCTCCTCTGAATTCCGAATTCGGACCTATCAGAGCTTCGAGCCTGTTATTTTTCCTTCCGAACATTTCTTACCTCCATCATAAATTCCCGAGGATTTTGCGCTTTGCCGTCATGCCGGACCTCATAGTGAACATGCGGTCCGGTAGAATCGCCCGTACTTCCTGAAAGGGAGATTATATCACCTCTCCTGATCTTCTGCCCTACACTCACTGCAACTGAAGTATTATGGGCATAAAATGTGGAATAACCAAAACCGTGTTCGATGACTACCAGATTCCCGCTGCCCTTGCTCCAGCCGGCAAAACTGACGACGCCGTCAGCAGTTGCATGCACCTGGGTCTCCGCCGGAACTGATATATCAATGCCTGAATGGAATTCGGGGCTGCCGTCTTTCGGATTTTCTCTGGGACCGAATTCGGATGTCACCCTGCCGCCAACAGGCCATCCTCTCGGAGTCGCCATATAAATGTCTTTCTGGTCTCTTAGGAAATCTTTTATGGCGTCGACATTTTGAATTGTTTTATTTATCTGTACCTGCAAAAGGTCCATATCTATTGACCCGGTATCATGCGCTGTAACTTTAGTATCAACATTTTCAAGTATTTTATTCTTGCTCCCGAATGAAAGAATCCTTTCAAATTCCGTTTCGGCTTTCTTCAGGGTAATTATGGTGGACTCCAGCTCGGTAAACTGTGCGGTATAAAAACTCAATCTGCTCTTCATCCGGTAGTATTCCACAGTGTTAATTGCCATGGAAATAATATAGATTGAGCCTACAAGCCACAGGATTACTGAAGTAACAATGCCGACCGAGGGCAATTTAAAATTAATAGACCGCTTGCTGTCATGGGGAATCAGCATTATGGTAACAGGGGTGAAAAGCTTTCTCAGGAGCCTTCTTAGTCTATACATAACGTATTTTCTCCACCCCACCTTTTTCAATGACACCAATATGGTAAGCATCAAATCCATACTGTTTTAGTCTTGAAATGGTCAGTTCGGAAGCTGTTGAAGGCGTTATTATAACATAACCGATACCCAAATTAAAGGTTTTCTTCATATCAACAGCAGGGATATTGCCGAGCGACTGCATGACCGTAAAAACCGGCGGGACGGGCCATGATCTCTCCGTGATTACTGCAGTAAGTCCGTCCTTTATGATTCTGGGCACATTGCCGATAATTCCGCCTCCCGTAATATGCGCCATTCCTTTAACATCAACGCACTCCTTTAGAGCGTTAAAAGCCTTGACATATATTTTTGTCGGGGCAAGCAACACCTCTCCAAGGGAAGCGTTCAGTTCATCAATGTACTTATCGACTGAAAATTGAGCTGCTTCAAAAAATATTTTCCTGGCAAGCGAATATCCGTTGCTGTGAAGACCGCTGGATGCGAGGCCGATAATAGCATCACCGGCTTCAATCCGCTCACCGTTTATTAAGGCGTTTTTCTCAACCACTCCAACAGCAAAGCCGGCAAGATCGTATTCCTTACTCTGATAAAAACCCGGCATTTCAGCGGTCTCCCCACCTATAAGGGCACACCCAGCTTCGCTGCAGCCCTCAGCGATCCCTCTCACAACCTCTTTTGCCTTGTCCGCATCAAGCTTTCCGGCGGCAAAATAATCAAGGAAAAAAAGCGGCTCGGCGCCAAGGGTAAGGATATCATTCACGCACATAGCCACAAGGTCAATGCCTACCGTGTCGTGCTTATCCATCATGAATGCTATTTTAAGTTTGGTCCCAACGCCGTCTGTCCCACTCACCAACACCGGCTCTCTATAGCGGGAAACGTCAAGCCTGAACAGGGCGCCGAAGGAGCCGATGTCAGTAAGAACTTCGGGCCTGAATGTCTTTTTTACAATAGGAGAAATCAGGCGGACAAAACGGTCGCCCTCGTCAATATCAACTCCAGCTTTTTTGTAGGTAATTTCTTCCATAACGCACAGGGAACTCAGTACTTCAACGAAGTGCTAATAAGATACCACAACCAGGTCATTTAGTCCAAGGGGATAACACTGATGCTGCAGTTGAGAAGACCCTATTTGTTGTGCTCTTCAGTCTTGGTGACGATCCAGTAAACGAATCCGACAACAAAAATAGCGGCTACAAGGTAATAAACTGCCCCCGGCTGCTCATGTCGGAGGGTAGCGATCATAGTCTCTCTTATCATAGTCACAAGAGCGACACCCACGAAGACACTTATATGGAATCGGCCTCCCTTGAGATGCGAAATCTCGGTGTTCAGGAGCTCTATCATAAGCCAGAGGAGGAGCATGGAGCCAAGAGACGATATGATGCCCTGCTCCATATTCCCATGAAAGACATCGATCACGTCCCGCAGGAAAAGCCAGACGACGCCGAGGGTGAGCCCGATAAGCGCGAACACAAGCATGAAGTTGGCGGCCTGCGAGAAACGCTCCGAGAAAGTAATGAGGGCGCTTTTTACTTTATAAACCGGTGAGTAGAGGCGAATTTCCTCCTCGATGTAAGCGCTTATGATAATGCTCATGCTGATATCAATAATCTTGCCGACGCATATGATATTGCTGGTAATCTCCGCCGCCGGTTCTTCCATATTCGATAAAATCCCGGTGCAGGAGTTCTTGATGATATTGGCAGCCCGCTGAAGGTAGTGGATATCGACATTCTGGCGCACGTGTGTAGCGCCTATCCTGGTGAGCTGTTCGTAAAACCGGTTGTCATAGACACCGGAAAAGAGTTTCGAAAACCATTTCTTCTGGGTCTCAAAGATATGTTTTTTCAACGCTTCGGCAGTAAAAAAAGTAGAGACGCCTTTTGTGCCGATGAACCAGAGGTTGAGCGTGCTCATGATCTCCTCTGCGTGTTCCTCCATAAGAGGCTGAAGGGCCGCGAGTCGCTTTTGATCGTCCTCCGCAAAGCGGTAATCATGCTTGATTTCCTTGAATGAGCGCATTATGTTTCCCCCGGGTCTCTCTTCCTTT
The DNA here is from genome assembly GCA_050011415.1 of Dissulfurispiraceae bacterium. Taxonomy (GTDB): domain Bacteria; phylum Nitrospirota; class Thermodesulfovibrionia; order Thermodesulfovibrionales; family Dissulfurispiraceae; genus JADFXI01. The sequence goes on from JBEKJD010000014.1 coordinate 17,104, forward strand.
TCATATAATAGCGAATTAAAACGGTCGGGTCAATCGCTGAGTTTACGACTCAAGCATTGATTTAATCTTACCGTTTGATTTACATTTGACCATGGTTAGAGTTGTGACACAATTGCTTATCGGCCTTATGCTGTTGTTCGGCGCGATAACGATTACACCCAAGCTGCTGCTTATGCTCAAAGAGAGAAACCTGTCCCGTGCGCTCTATTATCTAATGCTGTGGTGTATATCGCTGGCATTTGCCTTAATTGCATTTTATTCTGCTTCAGCATGGAGATGATCACGTCAAATATTAATCCGAAGTCAGCACAAGCCGATGACAAACCCGGCGTACCGCGCATCCGGATCGTCGTGGCAAGCATGGTCGGCACGACCATCGAGTTCTACGACTTCTACATCTATGCCACGGCAGCCGTGTCGGTCTTCCCGCTCCTCTTCTTCCAGAAGAGTGACTCGGGGGCGGCCCTGCTGGCGTCCATGGCGACCTTCGGGGTTGCGTTTGTGGCCCGTCCGGTCGGCTCTATAATTTTTGGGCACTTCGGCGACCGGATCGGACGGAAGGCCACCCTGGTCGGGTCGCTCCTCACCATGGGGATCGCCACGTTCCTCATCGGCCTGCTACCAACGGTCATGCGGATCGGCCTCCTGGCCCCCACACTGCTGACGGTCCTCCGGTTCTGCCAGGGGCTGGGGCTGGGGGGAGAGTGGTCGGGGGCGGCCCTGCTGGTGACCGAAACCGCCAAGGATGGGAAACGCGCCTGGGCCGCCATGTGGCCCCAGCTCGGCGCCCCCTTCGGCTTCATTCTGGCCAACGGCTCTTTCCTGCTGCTGACGGTCATGTTCGACTACAACTCGGCCCAGGCACAGTTGACCCACGACTTCCTGACGTGGGGCTGGCGCCTCCCGTTCCTCGTGTCCCTCCTCATGGTGGCGGTGGGGCTCTACGTACGCCTCAAACTTGACGAGACCCCGGTATTTGCCCGGGCCTTGGCCCGCGGGGAGAAACTCAAGTTGCCTCTCGGAGTGGTGTTCCGGAACAATCCGAAGGAACTCGTCCTCGGCACCTTCATCATGCTGGCCACCTATGGTCTCTTCTACCTCATGACCACCTGGATTCTCTCCTACGCCATCGGCAAGCCCGAACTCGGTTTCCTCGGAATCGGCTACCGCAACTTTCTGGTACTCCAGCTCATGGCAGTGCTCTTTTTTGCCGGAATGGTTCCGGTGTCCGGCTGGCTGGCGGACAGGTACGGCCGCCGCAGCGTCTTGCTGGTGATTACCGCCGCCATCATACTGTTCGGCCTGACGTTCAACCTCTTCCTCAGTCCCCGGATCATGGGGACGGGTGAGAACGCCAACATCGGACTCATGTTGCTCTTCCTCTGCATCGGGATGACGCTCATGGGGCTGACGTTCGGCCCCATGTCAGCCATCCTCCCCGAGCTGTTTCCGACCAATGTCCGCTACACTGGTTCCGGCATCGCTTACAATGTTTCATCGATCCTCGGCGCCGCCCTGACCCCCTTCGCTGCCGTCTGGCTCGCAAAGAATCACGGGGTCGGCTCAGTTGGGCTCTATCTGTCGGGGCTGTCGGTCCTGACCTTCATCGCCCTCTGGCTTTCCATGGAAACCAGGCACACCAGCCTTGATACGCCGGAGGACGAGGAAAGTACGACGGCAGGGATCGAATTCACGTCACCGTAGAGTCGAGTACCATCAGTAGACACAGCAATCAAGGAATTCCCTGATGAGGAGCGCTATAATTACATGCCTGATTGTATCAGGCCTTTCGGAAGGAATTGAAGGCTTTTTTGCTCTTTCTCTCATGCTCAAAATGAGCATATATTATAAGAGTAATATTGTTGCTGCGGAACTCGCAAGAGTCCTGACAGGACATCAAACTATCCGCAACCCGTTTTTTTTTCATGTTACTAACGGGAATATTGTCTGCCTGGTCTTAAGTTCTTCCCGTACAAAACATATCAGAGAAATTGTAAGTCAGCGGGCCGCTTTATCTTTTTTCATTTGTCTTTTTTCTTTAAGTGTGTGCTGCGGTTTTTTCTTTTCAGTTGTTTTTTTCTTGTCTTTTTCTTTACCCATTGTAGGCCTCCTTAATTGATAATCTCTCCACTATATTTCACATTTTAGCATACGTCACAGAAACTGTCTAATTCATAAACATACTCCTTTGCATCTATGGTGCTGTTTCGAGGCTGACCGGAGATAGGTTACAATAAGCAATGGCGCAGTATGACATTATTGTTATCGGGGCCGGCGCGGCAGGGCTGATGGCTGCTATTGAATCCGGCAAAAGAGGCCGGTCGGTTCTGGTTATTGATCATGCCGGGAGTATGGGGAAAAAGATAAGAATCTCGGGAGGGGGTCGCTGCAACTTCAGCAATACCACCGCAGACCAGCAAAATTATATATCGCGCAACCCGCGTTTCTGCAAGTCCGCACTGGCCCGTTTTACCCCAAATGATTTTATCGCAATAATGGAAAGGCACGGCATTGCTTATGAAGAACGCGAACATGGACAACTGTTCTGTGTAAAAGGCTCCGGGGAAATTCTAAAATTACTCGGCAGCGAATGCGCCCAAGCCGGAGTACAAGTGCTTTTCAACTGTCATATCTCCTCTATAGCCAGGGAGGATACGTTTACTGTTATCACTGATAAGGATATGTTTGCCGCCAGGTCTCTCGTGGTCGCAACCGGCGGATTATCGTATCCCCAACTTGGAGCAACGGGATTGGGCTACAAGATAGCCGGACAGTTCGGCATAAACGTTATCGAACCTAAGCCGGCTTTGGTCCCGTATATCCTGGCTGCGTCGGATTCAGAATTTTTCAGTGAATTAAGCGGCATTTCATTTGAAGCCATGGTTAGCTGCAACAGCAAGGAGTTTAAAGGCGGCATACTGTTTACGCATAGAGGGCTGAGCGGTCCCGCCATGCTCCAGATTTCAGCTTACTGGAACCAGGGGGACACCCTCGCAATCGATATAGCTCCTGGAATTGATCTTCAGGAAGTATTTGCCGCCAAGCAGAACAGCACAATGCCAATAGCAACACTGCTTTCCCAATTCCTGCCAAGACGTTTTGCGCGTAAATGGTGCGAGCGATATGGTTATTCAAGTCCGATATGCCGTTATAATAAAAAAGAACTGATTCATATCTCACGCAGCGTCCATAAGTGGGAAATTATTCCTGCCGGTACTGAAGACTATAGAACAGCGGAAGTCACGGCAGGGGGGATCGATACGGTCGAGCTCTCGTCAAAAACAATGGAATCCAAAAAAGTACACGGCCTGTATTTTGCCGGTGAGGTCATTGATGTGACAGGGCAACTTGGAGGCTATAACCTGCAATGGGCGTGGTCTTCCGGGTTTGCGGCGGGACAGTATGCATAAAATAAAACAGATCATACTTGCCTCGGCATCGCCGCGAAGAAGAGAGCTGCTACGGTTGACCGGCTTGCGTTTTAAAGTTGATCCCGTCAATTGCAAAGAGAACATGAATATCCGTGTTTCCCCCCGCAGACTGTCGAGGGTTTTATCTGAAAGAAAGGCCCGCCTGGCAGCCGTGAAATACCGTGATGCCCTTATTATTGCTGCTGACACATTCATTGTCTTCAGGAACAAGATCATGGGGAAGCCCCATACGCCAGCTGAAGCCGGGAAGATGCTTGCAGCCATCAGCGGCAGGGCGCATACTGTCATTACCGGTTTGACTATCATCGACACTCGCACCGGAAAACGCATTTCCCGGTCAGTGGAAACAAAGGTTTATTTCGACAAGCTGACTATGCAGGAAATCAACGCATATGTGAGGACCGGCGAACCGTTGGACAAAGCCGGGGCATACGCCATACAGGGCATAGGATCAATTTTTGTCCGCAGGATCGAAGGGGATTATTTTAATGTGATCGGATTACCTCTGAATGCTCTGAAATCATGTCTCAGCGAATTCGGCATCAGCATTGGAGGTTAAGCTTAAACTAAGTGTATACTAAAGGGTCATGGTTTCAATCGGAAACGTAACCCTTGCTTCTCCTCTTGTGCTGGCCCCCATGTCCGGCATAAGCGACCTGCCTTTCCGCCTGATCAACAGGTCGTTTGGATGCGGACTTGCATTCACTGAAATGATAAGCGCCAGCTCTCTGGTCCACAAAAGCAAACGTACATTGAGAATGCTTGCTGCCGGCATGTATGACAGGCCTTTGGGCGTTCAGATTCTTGGAGGTGACCCTGAGATAATCAAGCGGGCACTGGATATTACCTCCGAATATTCTTTCGATATAGTAGATTTTAACGCTGCATGTCCGGCAAGCAAGGTGGTTGCAAAGGGGAAAGGGGCCTGGCTGCTCAGGGAACCTGAGAAGTTCCAAAAACTCCTGAAGGTAATAGTTGAAAACGCCGGAGTGCCTGTCACCGTCAAAATACGCTCAGGCTGGGACCAAACTTCCATCAATGCGGTGGAGATGGCCCTCCGCGCTCAGGATGCCGGGGTAAGCGGGCTTTTTATACACGGCAGGACCAGGTCGCAGGGATACAGCGGAAGTGTTGCTTATCCCCTGATAAAGAAAGTGAAAGAGTCCCTGAAAATACCTGTGATCGCAAGCGGGGATGCTCTGAATCCATATCTCATCAAGAAACTGTTAGATGATTCAGGGTGCGACGGTGCTGCTATAGCAAGAGGCTCTCTCGGCAATCCATGGATATTCCGTGAGACTGGTGAGTATCTGAAGGGCGGAACAGTACCTTTCAGTCCTGCTGTTTATGAGATAACACGAACTATGAAAGAACATCTTAATTTGAATGTGGCATTCTACGGAGAGAAGAGCGGTGTCATACAGTTCAGAAAATTCTTTGGATGGTATGCGAGGGGGATGGCGGCAAAAGGACTGAAAGGCAGGGCGTTTCGCGCAGGGACCGGGGATCAGATGTTGGGATTGATAGATGAACTGCAGACCTGTTAGTCCAATAATATCGTAATCACACTATTTTCATGCTTATATCCACCGCCCTCGCTGAATGCGTCAAAGCGCCTATGGATATGAGGTCGACTCCGGTCAGCGCAATTTCTCTCACGTTGTAGATATTTATATTCCCTGAGGCCTCAAGCAGCGCCCTGCCCTTTGCAATTTTCACAGCCCGGGTCATATCATCCACAGACATATTATCGAGCATGACTACATCCGCCCCGGCATCCAGCGCTTCGCTGAGCTCATCAAAATTGCTTATCTCCACTTCTATTTTCAACAAATGGTGCGTTTTTTTTGCAAGCCTCACCGCTTCCTTTACCCCTCCGGCGATCTTGATGTGATTATCTTTTATAAGCACTCCGTCATAAAGTCCGAAACGATGATTGTCGCCGCCCCCGGCGCGAACTCCGTACTTTTCCATATAACGCATTCCGGGCACGGTCTTCCGCGTGTCAACAATTTTCACAGGCAGGTCTGACACAAGTTTTTTATATAAATTGGTCAATGTCGCGATGCCGGATACCCGCTGCAGTATATTCAACCCCGTGCGCTCCCCTGCGAGCAGTCCCCTGGCCTTTCCTGCCACTTCCGCAATTTCCCGGCCCTTTAACACCTCGACCCCCTCATCAAAAAAATTTTTTACCTTTATGCAGGGATCGATTATTGAAAAAACCTCTCTGACAAACGGCATTCCGGCAAGGATGAGGTCTTCTTTCGCGCGGATGATTGCCTTTGCATCTCTGCCTTCAGGCACAATAAACGATGAGGTGATATCGCCGTGACCGAGATCTTCAAGAAGGGCCAGATGGATTGTTTCCTTTACGAAACCGGAAACCATTCTTCTTACCGCTTCCGGAACAAAGAAAAGAGCCCGAATATGCCGCCTGCTACAGCGCCGATAGCAAGCGCGCTGCGCCAATCAAGAAGAGTGGTCACATTCCCGCTGACATTATTGCCGATCATGAGGATCGAGGTGCTGTTTTCGGCCCGCGGCCAGCACCGCGATGCTCTGGTTCAGAGTGAGCGAGTTTCCCCTCATCAGCACGGAGGCCCCCTGGGTCACTTCAACCCGCTCTCCGTCGATACTCAGCGCCCCAACCTGCTGCAGTTCTATATTACCGCCATCTACAGCCCTGACAGTGCTTTGCTTGATACTAACAAATTCACCCTCAACAAGGTCCAGACCCCTTCCTTCTATATCGATCATCTCTTTTTCCATTGCAGCCACCTCCCTTTTAAATTAAAGATTAACTACAGAGAACACTGAGAAATACTCTGACATAAATAAAAAGCTGTCATTCCCCGACTTGATCGGGGAATCCAGCCAAACACTGGATTGTCCGGTCAAGCCGGACAATGACGAACGTTTAAGAGTTATGCAGTTCTGTATAATTTCAATCATTTCTCTTATCATACTCTCTGTGTACTCTGTGGTTTCATTTTTAAATAATTAAATTGTTTTCAGAAGCCTCATGTTCTCCTCAATCTTCTCCCGCCTGGTCAAAAGATCATCATGCTTGGACTTGTCCTTTTCCAGTACATTCTTCGGAGCGTTATTTAAAAAATCCTCATTGAGCAGCTTTTTATTCAAAAACATCAATGCATCGTCGATTTTGGCCATTTCCTTTTGAAGCCTCTTGATTTCCGCGCCAACGTCCAATAATCCGCTCAGAGGAATATATACTTCCATCCCTTCATGCACGGCAACTGCAGAACCTTCGGCGCGCTGTATCCCCGGCCCCACTTTAATCTCCCTGCACCTGGTCAATTTTTTTATTGACACCAGATTGTTTCGCAGTACCTCTTCCACATCTTTTGAAAAGGTCCTGATATCCGCTACGATTTCCATGGAAGCGGCCAGGTTCAATTCTCCTCTGATACTTCGTATCCCTGTTACGGCATTGAGCAAAATCTCCATCTGCTGCTCCGCATCATGGAACCTCGAAAGCTCTGTGGGATATGACATGAGCATTAATGAGTTATCGCCGTCAAACACATTGTGCCATATTTCCTCTGTGACAAAGGGGATGAACGGATGCAGCAATTTAAGACATTGACCGAGCGTAAAAAACAGGCAAGCAACTATGGCAGTTTTTTCCTCGCCGTCTTCCTGATATAAAGCCGGTTTTGTAATTTCAAGGTACCAATCACAGAATTCGTGCCAGATGAAATGATAGACACTGCCGGCGGCATCATTGAACCGGTAATTGGCGAGATTTCTGTTTACCTCGCTTACAGTAAATGCCAGCCTGCTCAGGATCCATTTACTGGCAACGTCCAGGTCGGCGCCACAAGTATAAGGTTCCTTCCTGTTCCATATTGCTTCGTATCTTATGATAAACTTGGCTGCATTCCAAAGCTTATTGATAAAATGCCTGTAGCCCTCCAGCCGTTCCTCCGAAAATCTCACATCCCTGCCCTGTGCAGCAAAAGCGGCAAGAGAAAATCTGAAGGCATCGGCGCCATATTTTCCTGTCATGACCAGAGGGTCCACTACATTACCCTTTGACTTGCTCATTTTTTGTCCCTTGGCATCACGCACAAGCGCATGGATGTAAACATCGCTGAAAGGCGTCTCACCCATGCATTTCAACCCCATCATCAGCATGCGCGCCACCCAGAAAAAGAGAATATCAAAACCGGTCACAAGGACACTGGTGGGATAATATAACTTCAAATCGTCGGTCGTATCAGGCCAGCCCAAAGTGGAAAACGGCCACAGCGAAGATGAAAACCACGTATCAAGCACATCAGGGTCACGAATAATGTGCTTGCTCCCGCAAGAAGGACATTCCGTCAAATCTTCTCTTTGGCAAAATGGACTTGCATCTTTTGCTACCCGGATTATTTTGGAGTTCCTGACAATATCTTCATGACTGAATCCAAGTTCCCTCAGTTCTGAATAGGCGCCGCCGGATATAAATCCCCCCTTTTCCAAAGGAGGGGCTGGGGGATTGGGAATCTCCACAGGCCTGAAAAAGATATGCTCGATCATCGTACCCTGTTTTATCCCGCTTTTGCTGCTGCAATCAGGGCAGTACCATACAGGTATCCGGTGCCCCCACCATATCTGGCGCGAAATGCACCAGTCTTTTATGTCCCTCATCCACGCAAAATAATTATTTTCCCATGAGGAGGGAATAAGTCTTGTCTCGCCATCCTCAACAGCTTTGACCGCTCTGGACGCAAGAGATTCAATTTTGACATACCACTGGATAGTAATGAGCGGCTCGATCACTGTTTTGCAGCGATAGCAGTGGCCTACTGCGTGCCTGTGCTTCTTTTCTCCTTTAAGCAATCCTCTGTCTTTCAAATCGTTGATGATTTTGTTTCTGCATTCGTACCTGTCAAGTCCCTTGTAGTCTTCACCTGCTTCAATGCTCATACGGCCATCTTCGGTAATAACACTGATAGATGGAAGATGGTGGCGTTTTCCCATTGCCTCATCATTAAAATCGTGTGCCGGCGTCACCTTTACGGCGCCGGAACCGAATGAGGATTCAACAGCCTTGTCAAAGATGACGGGTATGGTCCTCCCGGTCAGGGGCAGTTGCAGGGTCTTACCTATCAGCCGCAGATAGCGTTCATCTTCGGGATTCACTGCTACGGCAGTATCGCCCAGCATTGTTTCGGGTCGCGTCGTAGCAACGGTTATATACCCCTCCTGTCCAGGGGAGGCAAATGGGTAATTAATATAATAAAGGGCCCCGTCCATTTCCTCATATTCCACTTCAAGGTCGGACAATGCAGTATGGCAGCGCGGGCACCAGTTTATTAAACGGTTGTCACGGTAGACCAATCCCTCTTCAAAAAGTCTTACAAATACCTCTCGCACTGCTCTGGAAAGACCCTCATCCAGCGTAAAGCGCTCTCTCGACCAATCACAGGAAGCGCCCAGCTTTTTAAGCTGATGAATTATCTTCCCTCCGTATTCGGCTTTCCATTGCCATATCCTTTCGATAAAGGCGTCTCTGCCCAGCTTATACCTGTCCAACCCTTCCTTCGCAAGCTCCCGTTCAACAACGTTCTGCGTTGCTATACCTGCGTGGTCGGTGCCCGGCACCCAAAGCACCTTATATCCGGACATTCTTTTCCACCGGGCCAGTATGTCCTGCAGGGTGGCATTAAGCGCATGTCCCATGTGCAGGGAGCCGGTTACATTAGGCGGGGGGATAACGATGCTGAAAGGAGTCTTGTTATCACCGGGAGCAGGTTTAAAATATCCCCGGGATTCCCAAAGCGAATACCATTTGTCCTCAATTTCTTCCGGGTTATAGTTCTGTTTTATCTCCATCACAGTTGCACCTTATAATTATCATCATAGTTGCATTGCTTGATTACAAATTGAAGGCTGAGCAGGGATATTTTCAACAGATAATTTTTCAGGACTGTACAGTAATCTTTTCAATCTCTCTCTTTATGACAGTTTCCGCCACCTCGGGGACGATCCTGCCAATAGCCGCGCTAATTTCACCGTGCAGAGATTGCATCATTTCCGTTACGAGTTCTTTTGTCACATCCCCGATAATCTTTGGCGCATTCTGCGCAAGAGTTGCGGAAACAACCTCTTTGACAGCGGCAGACAGAGCCGTAACACTGTCACTACCGAAAATATCCGAGAGCCTCTTCTCAACAGACTGCTTCACAATCTCCAGAATATCCTCTTTGGAGGGCAGTACAAGGTCATCGATAAGCCCGCTTACTCCGGACGTCACCGATGCATCCCCTTTGAGTGCTTCTGCCAGTTCCTCTTCAAATACTTTATCTGTCGCCATAAGGTCTGCTTTGGACAGGCTTTCCTCATCAACTATGCCTTCATATTCATTCTTTTTATCTTCTTCAACCGTCGCCTCCGCGACAAATTGAGGCTCCTCAGCAAAAGAAGATTCCGTTATTTCCAGGACATCGGCGGATGCAGGCGCTTCCAATCCTGCCGGTTCAACGCCGACCAGAAGCGCTTTGATCTTACTAATTAATTCCTGGGATTCAAAAGGTTTTATAATGTAATCGTCTGCGCCTGCCTTTCTTGCATAGTCTTCATCATAGGGTTCGAAAGCTCCGGCAAGAAGGATAACCGGAATATGGACAGTAGAAGTATTGTTCTTGATTTTTTCGCAGAGCTGGTAACCGTTCAACTTCGGCATTTCAATATCGGCAAGCACTATATCCGGGCCGAATGATTCAACGGCATCAAGGGCCTGTTCTCCATCGCCTACAGCCTTTATTTCAAACTGCTCATCAGCGAGCACCAATTCAACAACCTTCTGAATTGTGAGGCTGTCATCGGCCAAAAGCAATTTATATGATGCCATTACCTGATACCTCTCTATAAGCAGAAATTAAATAATACCAGCAGACAAATTTTAGAGGTATACAGTAATTTTGTCAAGATTTTTTCTTGCTCCTGTAATCCTCTATCGCTTTTTTCAAGGCATCCGCGCCGAGATTTGAACAATGCATCTTTTGGGGGGGCAGTCCTCCCAGTTCCTCAGCCACAGTTTCCTTTGATATGCTCAGTGCCTCGTCAAGCGTTTTCCCCTTCACCAGTTCAGTAATCATACTGCTGACCGCTATGGCAGAGCCGCATCCGAACGTCCTGAATTTAGCATCGACAATCCGGTCATTCACAACTTTTATGAAAATCTGCATGGAATCCCCGCATGTAGGGTTGCCCTCCATACCTACCCCGTCAGCATCGGGGATCTCACCCACATTCCTCGGATTCATGAAATGGTCCATCACTTTTTGAGAATACATGGCCTAACCTCCTGAGAAACATTTATCTCCCTCAGCACCCCCAAAAGTCTTCGACTTTTCGGGGTCACCGGCGGCGCCTGTGCCCCATCCTTTCGCAAAAGGAGACATGTCACGTAATTTTTTGACCACCTGAGGAAATTCCTCAAGAAAGTAATTAATGTCCTCCATAGAGTTGTCACTGCCGAGGCTGAATACGATAGACCCCTGCGCAAGTGCGGAAGATATGCCCAGTGAGAGCAATACAGGCGAGGACTTCAAAGCCCTGGAGGAGCATGCCGAACCGCTTGCCGATAATATTCCTTTCACTGACAACATCAAGATCATGGCTTCCCCCTCAATGAATTCCACCACAAAGCTTGCATGGTGAGGAAGCCTTTGCACCGGATGCCCGGTCAGATACACGTTCGGCACCTTCAGCACTCCACCGATCAATGCATCTCGCAAATCCCTGCAGTGTTCCATTCTGCCAGGCAGCTCCCGAACTGTAATCTCGGCAGCCTTTCCCATCCCCACTATGGCCGGCACATTCTCGGTGCCTGCCCTTCTGCCGCCTTCCTGAATTCCACCGTAGATCAGCGGCGCTATCCGTAATCCCTGCCTTATATACAGGGCCCCTGCCCCTTTAGGGCCATAAAACTGGTGCGCTGCCATGCTGAAGAGATCAACGTCAAGCTCCTTAATGTCAACCGGTATATTACCGGTAGTTGCAACGCCGTCAGCGTGCATGATGATACCCCGCTCCTTTGCAATTTTCGCTATTTCATGAATGGGCTCTATGCTGCCGATCTCACTGCTGGCATGCGTTACTGAAATAAGTATGGTCTCCTTATTTATCGCTTTTTTTACAGTGTCAGGATCAACCACACCATTATTATCGACAGGCAGATAGGTGACGACAAATCCATTCTTTTCCAGAACGCGCGCAGAATTCAGAATAGAATGGTGCTCGACCTTTGAAACTATTACATGTTTGCCCTTGTTTTGCATGGCAAAGCCAATTCCCCTGATTGCAAAGTTGTTGGCTTCCGCCCCGCTTGAGGTAAAAACCACTGAAGGCGGTTTTACATTGATCAGTCCCGCAACCTGATCCCGGGCCTTTTCTATTGCGTCCCGGGCCATCGTTCCCAGGTCATAGACGCTTAAAGGGTTCCCAAAATTCTCTTTGAAGTATGGCATCATTGCATCAAGAACTTCCGGACGCACTGGATTTGTGGCAACATGATCAAAATAACACCTTCTCATATATATTCTCCTTGATTACAAATTACGAATTAGGAATTGTGGAAGAATATTATACTCATTAATTCTTAATTCGTAATTTTTTCTTTATATAAAACCTGTAATAGTCCTCATCCTCATCCAATCCGATAAATTCGTTCCCTGTCCGCTCGCACCACTGTGGGATGTCCTCGAGCGCGCCATCATAGTCGGTAAGTATCTCAAGCACCTGACCCTGATCCAGCCCCTTGATCATCTCTTCGAGTTTAAGGAGATGCATCGGACACATCATATATACAATATCAGCAGTAATATCCGCCTTGACGCCGTGAACAAATTTCATAAACTACAGGTAATAGGTAATAGGTTATAGCTCATAGGAAAATAATAAGAACTCACTGGCCTATTACCCATGACCTATTACCCATCACCTTCTTTGTATTAATATCACCTGACATCAGGTTCTTTAATGTTATTGTTTTCAGAAAAGCTTCTATTTGTTCCCCAAGAGCTTTCCAAAGCAGGTGAGTAACACAATTGTCAACCCTTGTGCAACCTTCCTCCGGATTAAGACACGAAGTAATCGCAACAGGGCCTTCAAGCTCATTCACGATAGAAGCAATGCTGATTTTTTCCGGTCCCTTGTTTAAAAGATATCCTCCGCCGGGCCCTTTTACGCTCCTGATCAGTCCTGCTTTCCTGAGCTTGTTCAATATCTGCTCCAGATAAGGGACCGATACATCCTGATTCCCGGATATTTCTTTTATAGTGACCGGCTGACCAGGATATCCACGCGCTATTTCATACATGGCCCTTACGCCATACTGTCCTTTAGTCGATAATCTCAACATGTAAATATGCTATAAAACCCTACTGATTTTGTCAAGTATTCACTGAGGTCAATAAGCCCACTACCTTAAGGCCCAATGAATGTCGGACTTACTATAAAGGTCGTAAGTTAAGGCACATATATCTTAATCTGTCATGCCCGAAGTTCTTAATCGGGCATCCAGTGCCTTGCCTTCTGGATTCCCGCCTTCGCCAGCAGTAGGTGCTCTTAAGCACGGGAATGACGAATAATGTGGTCTTACTTATGAACTCATTAGTATTTGTGTTACAATGATACCTAAACCGGCCATCGGAAAGGACCTGCCCGCATGAGACAAATACAATGGAATCTTAAACAACTCTTCGAAAGCGACAATGATCCGCGGATTGAGACGGAAAAGCAGCAAATCGAAGAGAAAAGCTACCGCTTTATAAACAAATGGAAAGACCGTACCGATTATCTTGAGGACCCGGCCGTTCTTAAACAGGCGCTCGATGAATATGAATCATGGTCAGCTGAATGCGGGACCGACGGGAATTGGGGGTACTATTTCTGGCTCAGGTCACAGCAGGACCAGAATGATCCTGAGCTGAAAGCCAGGTCCAACCAGGTTGATAATTTCAGCAGGGCCCTTCAGAACAATATACAATTTTTCCAACTCCGCATAGCAAAAATTCCTCCTGAACGGCAAAAGAGATTTCTCGATTATAGCGGACTGCTGGAGTATAAACATTTTCTTGAGCGCATATTTGCCGAATCAAAGTATCTGCTGAGCGAGCCCGAGGAACGGATAATGAACATGAAGTCTTCGACCTCGTACTCGAACTGGATAAAAATGACTTCCGGTTTCCTTTCAAAAGAGGTAAGGACCGTGCTGCTTGAGGACGGCTCGAAGGCCGTCAAAAACATTTCAGAGCTTTTAAGTCTTCTGGAAAGTAAAAAAAGGGAAGTAAGGGATTCCGCAGCAAGAGCGCTGAACGGGATTTTTGATAAATATGCCGAGGTCGCAGAAGCGGAACTCAACTCGGTGCTTGCCAACAAGATGACTGATGACGAACTGCGCGGAATTTCCCGTCCGGATCTCTCACGGCACATCAGCGACGACATTGAAAGCGAGGTCGTGGACTCG
>JBEKJD010000015.1:0-19001 GCA_050011415.1 Dissulfurispiraceae bacterium
CAGGGCAAACGCACTATGTGATGGCAAAACGAAATTCTCGTCATGCCCGAAGGTATTAATCGGGCATCCAGAAACAAAAGACCTGGATTCCCGCTTACGGACTGCGGGAATGACGACTTTTAAGCACTTGTTTTTGGCTTTATAGGAATATAGCAGTTTGTTTTTACTTGAAAAACACATAGTGCGTTTGCCCTGAGGAGTAAAGAGGTTGGCCATGCCTTTATTCATTATGTTATTATACTATAACCTATAACCTGGCCTCTGTATTCTCTGTGGTTAATTTATGAAATACGTGTTGTACAATAAGGAGAATCTATTATGGCAGTCCAATATGTAAAAACAGAAGAAGAAAACAGTAAGAGGAACAAGCTTAAAGAAGAGAAGCCCTACGTTTATGAAAAAGTCATGAAATTTGAAGAAAAATTGAGAAGGGGAGAAAGCATTGCCATTATTCAGTTTCAGTATAATTACGCATGCAATTTCACCTGTGAACATTGCTCCATAAAAAGATTTCAGGGAAAAAGAGAAGGCCGTCAGTTTACCATAGCCGATGTAAAAGAGCTTTTCCGGCAGGCGGATGAATTGGGGCTTGCACGTGTAACGATAACAGGTGGAGAACCATTGGTATTCAAGGATTTCGATGAGCTGGTAGCCGCCATTGACCCTCAGAAATTTTATATCAACTCTGATACCAACGGGTGGCTTTTGGATGAAAAGAAGGCAAAACATATAAAAAGCATAGGCGTTGACAGGGTGCAGCTGAGCCTGGACAGTTTTAATGCTGAAGAGCACGACCGTTTCAGGGGCGTCAAGGGCGCATATGACAGGGCCATGAAAGCGGTTGATGTAGCGCTTAACGCCGGATTGGGTATTTTTATGCAAACTGTGGTTACGAAACAAAGACTACGGACGAATGAGTTTATCGAATTTATAGAATATTTTAACAAAAAAGGCGTCGGGGTATTTGTGAGCTATGCAAAACCTGTCGGTTCATGGGAAGGGAATTTTGATGTTATGGTCGACAGAGATGACATGAAATATATGGAAGAACTTGAAAAGAAATACAATGTTTTCACTCATCTGACTCCTGCTTACGGACTCAATATGGGCTGTATCTCTGTTAAAGGGATGTTTTCTGTAACACAATATGGCGATGTGTTGCCTTGCCCGTATATTCACACATCCATAGGGAATGTCTTTGAGGAGCCTCTGAAAGATATAATTCAAAGGGGACTGAACATTAAATATTTTGGTGAGCATGTCGACACGTGCCTTATTGCGGAAGACAGGGCTTTTATTGATAAATATGTGGTGAAGCGGATATACAATAAGCCGCTGCCGGTCCCGTGCAATGAGGTGTTTGGTGACGAGGACAAGACGGTCAAGCCGTTCAATGAGGAATTGTAATAGTGTGCAAGATTCTCTTCATCGTGCCTCCGTATGTCAATTACGACAACTTTGTAAATCCCGCCTTCAATGAACGTACTGTCGTAAAGAAGTCGGGCAATTTTGGAAGCATTGTCACCGATATGCCTATAGGGTTGCTCTCTTTGAGCGCCTATTTGAAAAAAAACGCGGCGGTAGAGATAAAGCTCATCGATTTCAATATTATTCTAAACAAGATGGAGATTTTTGAGTACAATTCTTTCTCGGAGTTGTTCCAGGAAGTTCTGTCGGCGAAAGAATGGATTGACTATGCCCCGACCCTGATAGGAATATCAACATTATTTGCACCGGCATACTACAGTATGATCGATATTGCATGTGTAGCGAGAAATATATTTCCCGATGCCCTGATAACAGCGGGCGGCGGTGTGCCCACAAACATGTATAACGAAATATACAGAGACAGCAAATGTTTTGATGCCCTTTGCTATGGTGAGGGAGAAAAACCGGTGTTAGGACTCGTAGAGGCGCTTGATAAAAAGGAATTTCTGAGGACCCATTTATCATGGATCACAAAAGAGAAAGTTGAAAACAAGCAGTCATTTCAGCATGAGTTCATTGAAAACCTCGATGAAATACCATTTTATGATTATGATATTTTAAATACGGATGACTATGGATTAAGTCCGACAATGAGCAATATTACTTCTTTTGACAACAACAAGCATCTTTTCCATATTGCGACCTCAAGAGGTTGCACGAATCGTTGCAGTTTTTGCGCATCTCATACAGTACATGGAAGAAAAATGCGCTATCATAGCGTAAGCCGGGTGAAAGAGGATTTCAAACGCCTTCGGGACCAATATGGGGCCCTGACAATCGGGCTTCAGGATGACCATTTAATGGCAGATAAAAAAAGGGCCTTTGAAATAATCAATATAGCAAATGAATTGAAACTGAAACTTTTCTTTCAAAGTGGATTGGCCCTTTATGCCCTTGATAGAAAAATGCTGGAAGTTATTAAGAGTGCCGGACTCAATGAACTTGTCCTGGCGGTAGAATCAGGCAGCGACAGAGTTTTGAAGGAAATCATGCACAAGCCTCTTAACCTTTCCATAGTAAAACGCGTAATTGACGACTGCCGGCAATTAGGAATAGATACGGATGCCAATATCCTCATAGGACTTCCCGGCGAAACAAAACAGGATATTGAAGACACGCGGGCATTTCTGAAAACTCTGAATGCGACATGGTTCAGGATTTACGTGGCGACCCCTCTTGTTGGGAGTGAAATGTTTGATATATGCATCAAAAAGAATTATCTTAAGGGCAGTTATATTGGCTGCGATTTCAAAAGAGCGGTTGTTGAGACTGAAGATTTTACTCCGGAATGGCTGCAGGAAAAAGCATATTCCCTGAATCTTGAACTTAATTTTGTCTTAAACAGCGACTTCAGATTGGGGAATTACGGAGCGGCGTTGAAAGGCTTCGAGAACACAATAAGAGTAAAGAGTGACCACGCATTGGCGTATTATTTTGCGGCGAAAAGCTGCAAAATGATGAGGTTAGATGAAAAATATCTGGCTTACAAGGCGAAGTACGAAGCGATAATAGAAGAATCGACCTTTTGGAGAGACTATGCAGATAAATTTGGTCTGGCTGCACTCGAATAATTTGGAAGTTTTATGACCATTTCAGATGCAATAGCGGTTCTTGATGGACAGGTCCCGAATCCGGCCATGGGCCTGCCTGACGAGGTATTTTATTATATCAGCCGTACAACTCCGCTCGTAAATGTGGACCTTTTGATAAAAGATGAAAAGGGGCGCACTCTTTTATCATGGAGGAATGACCAGTATGCGGGGAAAGGATGGCATGTGCCGGGAGGCATTATCAGATGGAGAGAAACCTTTGAAACACGGATCAGGAAAGTGGCTGAAATTGAAATAGGGGCTGATATCGATTTTGACGTAACCCCGATAGCCATAAACCAGTGCATCCATTATGAGCGCGATGTGAGGAGTCATTTCATTTCGATTTTATATAAGTGCTTTCTTCCGGGTACGTTTGTTCCGGTAAACAAAGGGCTTTCTCCGGAGGACGCGGGTTATCTGCAGTGGCACGAGGCCTGTCCTGATAATTTGCTGAAATTTCACGAAATGTATAAAAAATATATAAGCTGAATTTCCATATGCGGGGTTAAAAATTGAGAGCAAAAATAATTAGCGGACAGGCGCCTGGGGGGAAAAGAACAGTACTCGCCGAAGTGCTTCCT
The DNA here is from genome assembly GCA_050011415.1 of Dissulfurispiraceae bacterium. Classification (GTDB taxonomy): domain Bacteria; phylum Nitrospirota; class Thermodesulfovibrionia; order Thermodesulfovibrionales; family Dissulfurispiraceae; genus JADFXI01. Next base: position 3,662 of record JBEKJD010000015.1, read on the forward strand.
TTGGACACTCCATTTGTGCTGCAGATATTTCCGGTTTATGCGTGCAATTTTAAATGCGGCTATTGTATTTTTTCAGTTGAAAAAGCGAAGAGACATTTTATTTCCGATAAAACCGTCATGGATTTTGATTTGTTTAAAAAATGCATAGACGATATTGCAAGGTTCCCGAACAAGGTGAAAGTATTGCGTTTTGTTGGAATAGGCGAGCCGTTGCTGCACAGGAATATTGCAGATATGGTCAAATATGCAGTTGCAAAGGATGTGGCAAATATTGTTGAGATTCTGACAAACGGGTCGCTTTTGACGCCTGCGATGACAGATTCGCTTGTAGCAGCCGGACTTTCCAGATTAGTTGTATCTCTGCAGGGCACATCAAAAGACAAATATCTGGAGGTTTGCGGGACCAATGTGGATTTTGAGACCCTTGTTGAGAATTTGCGATATTTTTTTAATAATAAAGGCAAAGCGCAGATGTATCTCAAAATCGTTGATTGCGCCCTGGACGGCAAGAATGACGAACAAAAATTTTATGATATTTTTGGTGACATTTGCGATACTATTGCAATAGAGCATGCTGTTCCCATTCATTCAGGCGTGGACTTTGAAAGTGTGCTGAAGGAAAAGGACGGAGCAGTCACTCAGTTTGGGCTGCCTGTATCGGAAGTCCATATTTGCCCGCAGCCCTTTTTTACCATGCAAATTAATCCGGACGGGAAAATTGTTCCCTGTTATTCTTTTGAATACCCCGGTATCATGGGCGATTGTAATGAACAGGCGGTGGACGAAATATGGAAGGGCCGGCAATTTCAGCAGTTTCGGCGCACAATGCTCGATGGATCAAAAAATGTTTGCGGAGTATGTGCGAACTGCAACATAATAAAATACAGGTTGTTCCCGGAAGATGTCCTGAATAACGAAGCCGGGCGGCTTAAGAAATTCTACGAACCTTGAAAGAAGCAAGAATTGCAATATTCGGTTCCACATCACACATCGCAAAGGGGCTGATCAATAACTTTCTGCGGAATGGGTCCTTCAGCCTGGACCTGTATACGACTTCTGCGGACAAAGTCCGCAGTTTCCTCGGCGCCATAGGAAAATCCCCTGACAAGGACTGTGATATTCATGAGGGTTACAGGGATGTTGCAGCATCTTCTTATGATGTCATAATCAACTGCGTCGGAGTGGGAACTCTGAATAAGCTGCAAGGTAATTATACTAATTGGTTCACGGTAACCGAAGAATATGACAACCTGGCTATTGCGTATTTGCGCGATAATTGTCCTGATGCGCTTTATATCAGTTTCAGCAGCGGAGCTGTTTACGGCAGGGAATGTTCGGCGCCAGCGGGGGAAAACACTATAAACAGTCTTCGGGTTAATCATATCGCCCCTGAAGATTATTACTCCATTGTCAGACTCAACGCCGAGGCCAAGCACAGGGCCTTTAGCGGACTGAGGATCGTGGATCTCAGGCTTTTTTCCTACTTCAGCAGGTTTATCGATCTGACGGACGGCTATTTTATAACCGAAGTCCTGGATTGTATTTTAAAGAAAAAGGTGCTCGCGACAAATGACGAGAATATCGTCCGTGATTATGTTCATCCGGAAGACCTTTTCTCGATAATCAGGAAGTGCATGGATGCCGGAAAGATCAATGAGGCTTTTGATGTTATCAGCGCCAAACCTGTAGACAAGAAAGAAATTCTTGATTATTTTAGATCCGAATATGGGTTGAAATATGAGATGAACGGGTCTCCGGGCCATGTCAGTGCAACAGGCCCGAAAAATATTTACTGCTCCAAATATAACAAGGCTTCAGTTATCGGTTATAAGCCGGCATTCAGTTCCATGGATGCCATCAGACAGGAATCCCGATACATTTTAAATGGGTAAATTTCCAGGCCCGCCGTTGTTAATATTGAAATCGTTATGGTAAAATAAAAAGCGGTAAGACTTAAGCATCTGCATCAAGGAGATGGACCTGATGGAAATAGCAACCAAATGTATATGCTGTAACAGCAGCTCAATGAAAAAACACAAGGCTTTTCTCGCGCCTTTCATGGCTTATAAAGCACTTGGGTATCACCCATCAAATAGCGTAATTATGTCTTATGTCCGGGCCATGTGGGGCAAGTCCCTGAAGTGCAGGGAATGCGGTGTAATGTTCAGTGACATGCGCTTCAATGATGAGGAGATGGCGAAATATTATTGTAACTATATGGGTGATGATTACTCCGAGCTGCGAGAACATTATGAGCCTTTCTTCAAGGCATGCCGGCATAAGCATGCGACTCGCCTGCGACCGAATTTAAGCGATGAAGAGATATTCATCAGCCGGTATATATCGCCTAAACGTATCCTTGACTATGGCGGCGGTAAAGGGGTCAATACCCCGTTTTCCAGCACAGATGCCATTATCCATATCTATGATATTGGTGATAAGAATTGCGAATTACTGCCTGATTTCGGATATGACTTAATCACATGTTGTTATGTTTTGGAGCACGTCTCATATCCTCAAGATATACTGAATAATATTAAAAAATTAATGAATGAGAACACCTTCCTGTATGTTGAAGTCCCGCATGAAAGGATCCCATACTTTCTAAAGTGGTGGTGGCATGAGCATATTAACTTTTTTACGCCAAAGGGTATGGAGAATTTGATACGAAATTGCGGGATGACCTTGGTTGATTCAATCACATCACCGTATTACGGATTCCTGGTTAAGAGGTGAAAAAATATGAATGCTGAAAACAGGCCTATGAAAGCAAAATTGACACCCCAGATAAATAATGGTAAGCGCCTGGTGTTGCATGAGCATATTCCGCTTGCGACACCGCTTGTTATGTACATTGAGCCGTCAGGTTACTGTAATTTTAAGTGTGTCTTTTGTCCCCATGGAATGAAAGGACTAAAGCTTAAAAAAGGCATCATGCCTGTTAAGTTATTGGAAAAACTCATCGATGACTTGTCCGCGTTTCCGGATCAAATAAAACTATTACGTTTTTGTGGTTGTGGAGAACCTCTGTTGAACAAGGATATTGTGAGATTCCCTCAATATGCGCGGGAACGGAAAATCGCGGAAAGAATGGAATTGGTCACCACTGGTGTTTTGCTTACAACCGAGCTGATTGAAAATTTGCCTCGTTATCTTGACAGAATAGTTATTTCCATTGAGGGATTGAGTGCGGAAGATTACCTGCGCATAAGCAAAGTGAACATAAATTATCAGGAGCTGATTGAAAAACTTGATGCTTTATATGCCAACAGGGGCGAATGTAAAATATATATAAAAATCCATAACGAAGCAGTCCCTTCTGAAAGCAGCAAGGCAATGTTTTTTGATTTGTTCGGTAACCGTTGCGACGAGATTTACATTGAAAATTTGGTCCCTATGTGGCCTCAATTTGATGCAGCTTACGCCACCGGGAAATTCAGATGGGGGAAAGAGGTTGTCAAGCGAAAAGTCTGCGCTCAAATATTCAAGGGAGTCCAGGTCCAGGCAGATGGTGAAGTAGTGCCATGCTGCATTGACTGGAACAGGGTAAATGTAATAGGAAATATCAACAATGAGTCTGTTTATGAAATCTGGAATGGGGAAAAGCTGAGGGCATTGCAGATTGAGCATTTGCTTGGGAATAAAGATAATACCGAACCATGCAAAGACTGTACAATGAACGATTATTGTGAGATTGACAATATCGACGCTTATGCAGATGAATGCATACAGCGTTTGACGGGTAATTCCGTTAATTTAAAACCATAGCCGGTAAAGCCGGCATGTCTTATTATGACCAGCGATAATAAACCTATGAAAGCAAAATTGAGACCCACATACAATGATAAGCGCCTGGTGTTGCATGAGCACATTCCGCTTGCAACGCCACTTGTTATTTATATCGAACCCTCAGGTTACTGTAATCTGAAATGCGGCTTTTGTCCCCACGGAATTAAAGGGCTGAAGTTTAAAAAAGATCTCATGCCTGTTAAGTTGTTGGAAAAACTGATCGATGACTTGTCCGCGTTTCCGGATGAAATAAAACTATTGCGTTTTTGTGGTAATGGAGAACCTCTGCTGAACAAGGATATTGTGAGATTTCCGCAATATGCTCGGGAACAAAAAATCGCGCAAAGAATGGAATTGGTCACCAATGGTGTTATGCTTACAACTGAGCTGATTGAAAATTTGCCGCGTTTTCTTGACAGGATAATTATTTCCATTGAGGGATTGAGTTCAGAAGATTACCTGCGCATAAGCGGGGCAAACATAAATTATCAGGAGCTGATTGAAAAACTTGATGCTTTATATGCTAACAGGGGCGAATGTAAAATACATATAAAGATCCATCATGAAGCAGTCCCTTCTGAAAGCAGTAAGGCAATGTTTTTTGATTTGTTCGGCAGCCGTTCTGACGAGATTTATATTGAAAATCTGGTCCCATTGTGGCCTCAATTCAATACAGCTTACTCAACTGATAAATTCAGATGGGGCAAGGAAGTTGTAAGGCGAAAAGTCTGCGCACAAATATTTAAGGGTATACAGGTCCAGGCAGATGGTGAGGTCGTGCCCTGCTGTGTTGACTGGAACAGGGTAAATGTAATAGGAAATATCAACAAAGAGTCTATTTATGAAATCTGGAATGGCGAAAAGCTGAGAAAATTACAGATTGAGCATTTGCTTGGGAATAAAGATAAGACCGAACCATGCAAAGACTGTACAATGAACGATTATTGTGAAGTTGACAATATTGACGCTTATGCAGATGAATGCTTACAGCGTTTGACCGGCAATTCCATTAAATTAGAAGCATAGGTTGGAAAATCCCACGGACTTAACAGGTACTGCCCGATGACCTTTAACAGCTTAGCCAGGACCTGTATTGATAATAAATTCTTCAGGTTTCTGATTGTCGGCGGCATAAACACAGCTTTTGCCTATGGAATTTTTGCGCTCCTGATATTTCTGAAGTTTCACTATGCCGTAGCCGCACTGCTTGCTACAAGTCTCGGTGTCCTGTTCAACTTTAACACAACCGGCAGGTTGGTTTTCGGAAGTAAAGACAACAGGCTCGTTTTTAAATTCATTGGTGTATATGCAATAATATATGTCATTAATACAGCTTTCCTGGGGGTATTTAATTTTTTTAAAGTCAATATGTATCTGGCAGGGGCGGCAATGATACTGCCGATGGCTGTGGTAGGATTTGTGCTGAACAAAAGTTTTGTTTTTAAGGGGTAGTACCGGGAACAGCAGAATCGGTGAAACGGGGAATCGGGGATAAAGGCAGAAAAGCAGAATCGGTGAAACGGAGAATCGGCGAATCGGAGATAAGTCAAAAGACTGCACTACGAATTCAGGCTGTTGCGCCGACTCACCGATTCGCCGATTCTGCCTTTAGTCGTTGCTCCGATTCTCCGGTTCTCCGTTTCGCCGATTCGTTTCTGTGTCCGGAAAGGGGGTAAAGGATGAAACTTATCAGTGTTGTGACTCCATGTTATAACGAAGAAGAGAATGTTGAAGAGGTATACAGTCAGGTAAAAGAGGTCTTTGCCCGATTGCCCGGCTACAGGTACGAGCATGTATTTATAGACAACGCATCAAGGGACAGGACGGTCTCTATATTAAGGGAGATTGCAAAAAAGGACAAAAATGTAAAAATAATAGTGAATGCGAAGAACTTTGGGCATAATAGATCGCCATATTACGCCATGCTCCAGGTCCAGGGCGATGCTGTAATAACATTAGTCTCTGACCTGCAGGAACCGCCTTCAATGATTGGGGATTTTATAAGGAAATGGGAAGAGGGGTACAAGATCGTCATGGCGATCAGGAAGAAAAGGAAGGAAAATCCTTTCATGTATATGATCAGAAAACTTTATTATAATCTTATAGGCCGGATTGCTGAAACCGAGCATATCAAGAATTTTACCGGTTTCGGGCTTTACGATAAATCATTTGTAGATATTTTAAGAAGGCTGGACGAGCCGGCCCCATATTTCAGGGGGCTTGTGGCTGAACTTGGACAGGAGAGGTTTGAAATAGAATTCGAGCAGCCGGCAAGGAAAAGGGGCAAAAGCAATAATAATTTTTATATTTTATACGATATGGCTATGCTCGGATTTGTAAATCACTCAAAAGTACCCCTTCGCCTGGCGAGTTTCACAGGATTTATCTGTGCATTTTTGAGTCTGCTTGTGGCAATCGGTTATTTAATATACAAACTTGTTTTCTGGCAAGAGTTTCAACTTGGCATAGCCCCCCTGGTCGTTGGTTTTTTCTTTTTTATGTCTGTCCAATTGTTCTTTATCGGCATGGTCGGAGAATACATCGGCGCCATTTATACGCAGGTCAGAAAGAGGCCGCTGGTAATAGAAAAGGAAAGAGTAAATTTCGACTGAAGTATCATGAAGCTATATGATATTACCCTGCCGATTACTAACGACATGCCGGTCTGGCCCGGGGACCAGCCGGTTTCACTGATGATGAACACTTCGATTGCAAAAGGCGACGACTATAACATGACCGGCATCCAAATGGGCGCCCATACCGGCACGCACATCGATGCCCCTTATCATTTTCTTGAAGATGGAGCAACAATAGACGCCATACCGATTGAAACTTTCATTGGGCCTTGTGTTGTAATCGAGGTCGATTCCGAAGTCTCTATAGAAGAAAAGGACTTCCGTAAACATGACCTTATAGGGCATTCAAGGGTCCTTTTTAAAACAAGGAATTCACAGCTTCACACCTTCACAACTTCGGTTTTTACCAGGAACTATGTGTCACTGGGAATCGATGCGGCCCGATACCTCGTTGAAATGGAGGTAATGCTTGTTGGTATAGATTATCTGTCGATTGAATCTTTTCGATCCACCGGTTCTCCTGTGCATAAATTATTATTAAGAAATAACATCACGATCCTGGAAGGTCTGAATTTATCGGGAGTTAAAGCGGGCGAGTATGAACTCCTTTGTATGCCGCTCAAACTCCAGGGCTGCGAAGGCGCTCCGGCGCGAGTCATACTGAGGGAGATGGGCCGATAAATGAGACGGTGTGCGTGATGGATTTTGAGCGAGCCAAAACGTTATTGCCTCGAAAGTAGCGTCGTGATCTGTCACTCCGGTGCTTTTAAGCACGGGAATGATACTGCTAATGTTTCGGCATGATTCCGGACAAGCCGGAATGATAAAATAAGCTGAGATGTCGCTTTACTTTTGATTTCATTATTATATGACATGTTCATCGAGGGGCCCGGCAATGGTATTGACAAAGGTATAACCAGGAATTATACTATAAATATGAAAACAGCTATATCCATTCCGGATGAAATTTTTAAGGAAGTCGAAAACGCCGCAAAAAAGAACAAATTCTCCCGGAGCGAATTTATAACACTTGCGGTGAGAGAATATCTTGAAAGAATAAAGCACCGGCAGCTTTTCGAAGACCTTAACAAAGCCTATTCGGAAGAGGAAACAGAAAAAGAAATATCCGTGAAGCCCCAAAAAAAGAAATATTATGCCCGCAGGATATTGAGGGAGAAATATTGAGAATAAGGCAGGGGGATCTGTACTGGATTGAGTTCGGAGCCCCCGAGGGTTCGGCCCCCGGTTTCAGGCATCCGCACGTTGTTGTGCAGAATAATGTGTTTAATGACAGCAGGCTCAATACTGTTGTGGTATGCGCCTTGACCTCAAACCTGAAAAGGGCGGAAGCCCCCGGCAATGTGCTGCTAAGAAAAGGAGACGGCGGGCTGAAAAAGGACAGCGTTGCAAATATTACCCAACTTATCACTGTAGACAAAGCGGACCTGGCTGAAAAGATCGGAACGCTCGCTCCGGGGAAAGTGAAGCAGATTATAAAAGGGATTGAACTTTTACTTGAGCCAAAAGAAGTGGGTTCTGAATAATGCACATAATGATCGTCGGAGGCGCCGGGTATATAGGCGCACATGTAAATAAGGCCTTGCACGGGAAGGGTCACTCAACCCTGGTGATAGACAACCTGTCCCGCGGCCACCGTGAGCATGTGAAGTGGGGCGAGTTCCTGCAGGGTGACATCGGCGACGACGCTTTTTTACGTCGCGTTTTCGACAAATACCCTATTGACGCGGTAATGCACTTCGCAGCTTTCGCCTACGTTGGAGAGTCTGTCGCCGACCCCGGCAAATATTACGGGAACAACGTGTCTAATACGCTGACTCTCCTCAACGTCATGAGAGAAAAAGGCGTGGGACGTTTTATTTTTTCGTCAACGTGCTCCATCTACGGCTTGCCTTTGCAAATCCCCATTACCGAGGAGCACAGACAATGTCCGATCAATCCCTACGGTGAAACCAAGCTGATGGTGGAAAAAATACTGCGCGACTTCGGAACAGCCTACGGCTTAAAGCACATTGCCCTGCGCTATTTCAATGCTGCCGGCGCTGACAGCGACGCGGAGATCGGCGAGTGGCACGAACCTGAAACCCACCTCATCCCCCTTGTGCTGGATGCTGCTCTCGGCAGGAGAGAGGATATTTCCATATTCGGCACTGACTATGAGACGCCTGACGGCACTTGCATACGCGATTATATACATGTCGAGGACCTTGCGAGCGCCCATATCCTGGCGCTTGAATACCTGTTGTCCGGCGGCGCCAGTGACGCTTTTAACCTCGGCAATGGCAGCGGCTTTTCAGTAAGAGAGGTGATCGAATTGGCCCGGAAGGTAACAGGGAGTAAGATCAGAGCTACGGAATGCGCAAGGAGAGAGGGAGATCCGCCGGTCCTGATAGGCAGTTCCGCTAAGGCGAGTCGCTGCCTGAAATGGGTCCCGGCCTACAGGGACCTGGAATCGATCATAGGGACTGCATGGGCCTGGCACAGGAAATTGCATAGGAAGACGGTATAACTATGAGAGATGCATCTTACTATTTTTATTGCGACAGAACGATAGAGGATGGATCAAAATGTGTCCTGCTGTTCGGAGGCTTTACAGGATATCAGAATTTCGGCGACATCCTGCAGTTGAAGCACGCTGTCTCTTTTCACAAAAGCACAACCGGACTGAACCCCGTTGTTATTTGCGATATTGCGTGCATTCCAGGTCCCGGTTATCCGGAAAAACTGTATGAGCGGCTTGGAGTAGACTGCATAATTTATTTCAGCAGGGAATATTGCGATGCTGAGGCCCTGCATCTGAAGGTGATTGAGGCGCCTCTACGCATCCCATATTTTCATACTTATGGAGGGGGGTTCCTTAACAGGTACTGGGTACAGGTGTACCTTTCGCTGGCCCCCGACATTATCGATTTCTTCGGAGTCGGACATTATCTTTTGAGCGGACAGCAAGTGGACCGCCAGGTTGCGGACAGGTTGAAAAATTTCTTTGAGGCGTATCAGCCCCTGCTCATCGGATGCCGTGATGAGGAGTCCTTTGAGGCGGCAAAAGAAATTGCCCCTCATGCAGCAGCCTATTCCTTTGATGACGCCTTTGAGGGGCTGCTGGACATGACCAGCTGTGTTGGCCTTACGGAAGACGGGGACAGGCGGCAGACTATTTTGCTGCACCTGAATCTTTCCCGCTATTCTCATGATAACGAGACAGCCAGGGAGGGACTCGAAGTTTACAAAGAGTCTCTGAGAACTATAAAAAGCCATTATGCAGATAAGGAACTTGAAGTCGTTCTTCTCATAGCTTACAACGATTTGCGGTTCGACGAGGTCAAGGACACTCTGGGGGTATTGCTGACCTTGGAGGATGATTTTGATTTTGTTGGAGCCAGGATCGTCAATCTTGCAAATTTGGTTTTTTCCCGCAAAGCATGCGGCGGACTCGATGTCCCCATTCAAATCCCCCGTTCCGCTGTGCTGATTACCACATCCTACCATACGGCGATGATGGGACTCGTCACGGGTCTCAGGACTTATCTTTTTGAGGAAAATGCATATTATCGCCAGAAACATGCCGGGCTCCATCTCAAAGAGCAGGATTTGAAAAGTTTTCTGGAACAATCACGTAAATCAGGATGGTCTCCAAAAGATCGGCAGTATTTCAGCGGAGCCAGGGAAAAGTGGCATAAGCTTTTATCGGATGCGTACCGGAAAGAACCTGAGATGCGAGACTTTTCAGTTGCCCCTGTACTGGATATCCCCCAGGCGCCTTTCGTTTATAAAATTGACAGGAAAGACCTTTACAAGCACATAGGAAATCTCGACCGGACTATCATCAATCTCGAAACTCAAATAAGGGAAAAAGAAAAGCAGATCGGAGCCCTGCAATCCGAACTAAAGATAGACGGAAGAACGCCGGGAACAGTATCCGGCGAAAAAAGTGACGTTTTTGCCAGTGTCATTAATGCTCCATTGCGGGAGATTCCTGTTGAATATAGGCATGCGCTGGCGAAAATTCTAATTGTGAGCGGGATTAGAGGGGCCCCCTATGTTTACAGGTGTCTCAATATGAAAGAAGAACTTTACTATTGCGGGTACAATCACGTGGTCTGCAAATACGTGGATGAGGTAATGCCTGAGCAGGATGCCAGGGATTTTAATCTGATTATCCTTAACAGGGCCTGCGAATCGCCTGTACCGGCCATTATCGAACTGATTTGCCGATGCAAAGAGCGAGGTGTAATTGTTGTTTTTTCGACTGATGACCTGGTGACGGACCACGCTATCGATGAATACCTTGGTCTTTACAAGTACCTGTCCAGGTCAGAACTGGGTAGCTTTCACCGCGGACTTGACGAATCCCGCAAAATATTAAGACTGTGTGACGCTGCGATTGCTACAACTAAATACCTTCGAACGCGCATGTTGCCTTTCAATAAGAATGTATACGTTCTGGAGAATGCGCTTAACGACAAGCATGTAAAGAAAGCCGAAAGGATTTTGGCCGGCGTTGAAGATAAGAAGAGGAAAAGGAAAGATGTTGTTATCGGCTATTTCAGCGGTTGGATACATGACCATGAATCGGATTTTGCGACTGTCAGCAACGCTCTGAGCAGGGTACTTCAGCAGCGCCGGAATGCACGCCTGCGCATTGTAGGGTTCCTGGATATAGGGGAAGAGTTCCACGACGTTCGCGACAGGGTGGAGCAGGTGGATTTTGTACCTTTCGAGGTGCTTCCCGAATTGATCGCAGATGTGGATATTAATATTGCACCCCTTGCTGATAATCCGCGCAAACGGTCCAAGAGCTCGATCAAGTTCCTGGAGGCAGGAATCCTTGGAGTTCCTACAGTTGCTGCTGATCTTGACCCTTACAATGAGATAATTGTTCACGGGGAGGACGGGATGCTTTGCTCCAATGAGGAGGAATGGGTCTCTCATTTGAGCGCTCTTATTGATAAGCCGAAGCGAAGGCTTGACATGGGCATGAAAGCGAATGCAAAAGTGAAAGCAGGGCATACCACTTTTATGAGGAGCAGGAGTTGCAGGGGAATTATGCAATCCATTATCGAAGAAAGCTGTTGCTCGACGCACCGTCCTCCTGATGCGGCAAGGGAGGAAATCCTCTTGTCTCCTCTCGGTCCGGAGGAACTGACGCGGAAATACATCAAGGGTCGCGGCATAAGAATCGGCGAGTTTGCCCTCCAATCTGATATGCAAGCCGATATTGCGGCGAGTGCCGGGGAACTGTCCTCCGTCGTAGATTCAAAATACGATTTCCTGATTGCGGGCCATATACTGCAATGTTGCGCCAATCCGGCGAAGGCGCTTGCTGAATTTCACAGGATAACAAAGAAACATGACAGCTACATCTATCTCGCCTTGCCCAACCCGTCAGGCGAGGTGACGCCTGTGTCATATTTTGCCGATGAATATTTCATGCGGGCGCCGGAAAGGAAACAAGACCACGTTTTCACTGCAGAGAGCTTCCTTGAGCTGCTTGATTTCATGGACAAGGAGCTCTACGTTCGATTTGAGGTTGCCGACAGATACTCCGACGACTCTGAGTTTGTTTTTATTCTGAAACCTGTATATTAACACATGGGTTCTTCAGAGTTTTGTGTGGGTAATTTTACCCTCTCCCCTGAGGGGAGAGGGGTGGGAGAGGATGATCGCGATGACCTTTCTGGAGTTGACGTTATATAATGAGAGCAGAAAGTAAGCATGATTAGACTGACAGGAGGTAAGATGCATGAAACTGAGAGTAGTGGTTGAGCCGGACGAGGATGTGTATGTAGCTTATTGCCCTGAATTGCCAGGGTGTGTGACATACGGCAAGACAGAAGAAGAAGCCAGAAAGAATATAATGGAGGCGCTGGAACTTTATTTGAGACCTTCAAAAGAAGAATTGGCAAAAGATGCAAAAGTTTATGAGGTTGCCGTTTAGTGGGTGAAAGACAGCCTCGTGTCACTGCTGATGAGATTGTGAGGGTATTAAAGTCACTCGGATTTAAAAAAATAGATCAGTCCGGTAGTCATCAAAAGTGGAAACATACTTTAACAGGCAAGCAGACAATAGTGGCTTATCACTCGGGCGAAATAATCAGACCCAAAACATTCAAAAGAATTCTTGAAGGCGCCGGATTGACAGTAGATGATTTTATTGCAATCAGAAAAAAACTATGAGATATCCCAATCTTTTGACACAAAAACAGAAGGTGCTGAGGTCTGATAGTTTATGACTGGAACTGTTAATCAAAGACTGAAGCACTCAGATATGGCATAAGAAATTCCATAAAAGTTATAATACCTGCTATGTTACCTGCATGGAGTGTCAAAGCTTCGATAGTCATACCTTGTTATAACCACGGGCAATATCTCAGAGAGGCGCTTGAGAGCGCATTGCGCTCTGATTTCGATGGTTACGAGGTCATCGTGGTCGATGACGGCTCCACGGATGAGGACACCCTTTCCATCATAGAAGAACTGAAGAGCCAACTTAACAGAAGGCAAAATGTAACATTCCTTCGGCAGGAGAACCAGGGACTCGCTGCGGCAAGAAATAACGGCATTATGGCGGCAAGAGGAGAATATATCCTGCCTCTTGATGCAGACAACAGAATACGTCCCAACTATCTTCGCAAAGCAATCGAAATCCTGGATAATGATCCCTCCATAGGAGTCGTATACGCTTATGCCAAGTATATAGGGGAGAAAAACGGCTTTTGGGAATTCCCGGCTTTCGACGCCCGTAAATTGCTTCTGGGAAATTTCGTCGAAGCCTGCTCTGTTCTCAGGAAATCTGTATGGGAAGACTGTAATGGTTACGACCCTGACATGGGAATCATGGGGTACGAAGACTGGGACCTGTGGATCGGCGCCATGGAGAGGGGATGGAAGTTCCACCTTATCAAAGAGGCGCTTTTCGATTACCGCATTGTGAAGGGGTCGATGATAGCAGGCTGCAATGTCACTGAAAACCGCAGGCATCTGATCAAATACATATGCAACAAACACAGGGACACATATGTAAAGAACCTGGGCTATGTTGTCGCCGAGAAGGATGTCTCCGTTCTTGAAGTAGGGGTTCTCGTCTCAAATCTCGAAAAACATGCCGGGAACCTGGAAGTAGCACTGCGGCATAGGGATGCCCGAGTCAGCGACCTGGAAACCCATAGCAGGAATCTGGAAGAAGTGCTTCGGCAAAAGGACACTCACATTGACAACCTGGAAGTAGCACTGCGGCATAGGGATACCCGGGTCAGCGACCTGGAAACCCACAGCAGTAACCTGGAAGAGGTGCTGCGTCAAAGGGACACTCACATTGGCAACATAGAAGAAGTGCTGCGTCAAAGGGACACTCACATTGGGAGCCTGGAAGAGGTGCTTCGGCATAGGGACTCCCGAATCGGTGATCTCGAAACGCACAGCAGGAACCTGCAAGAAGTGTTGCGTCAAAGGGACACTCACATTGGCAACATAGAAGAAGTGCTGCGTCAAAGAGACACTCACATTGGGAGCCTGGAAGAGGTGCTTCGGCATAGGGACTCCCGAATCGGTGATCTCGAAACGCACAGCAGGAACCTGCAAGAAGTGCTGCGTCAAAGGGACACTCACATTGGGAGTCTGGAAGAGGTGCTTCGGCATAGGGACTCCCGAATCGGGGATCTCGAAACGCACAGCAGAAACCTGCAAGAAACATTGCGGCAAAGGGACACTCACATTGGGAGCCTGGAAGAGGTGCTTCGGCAAAGGGACTCCCGAATCGGGGATCTGGAAACGCACAGCAGAAACCTCCAGGAAACATTGCGGCAAAGAGATGCCCATATCGCGGACCTGGAAGAGATGTTGCGTCAAAGGGACACTCACATTGGCAACCTGGAAGTAGCTCTGCAGCATAGGGATGCCCGAATCAGCGACCTGGAAACCCACAGCAATAATCTGGCAGAGGTGCTGCGTCAAAGGGACACACACATCGGGAACCTGGAAGTAACTCTGCAGCATAGGGACACTCATATCAGGAACCTGGAAGAGGTGGTGCAGTATAGAGGCGCTCGTATCGGGGACCTGGAGACTCACGCCAGGAATATGGAAGAGGTGGTGCGGCAAAGGGATGAGACTCTTCACGCTATTTACACATCACATGGATGGAGGCTCCTCTCCCTCTATTACAGGATACGGGACCGGCTGCTCCCTGCGAACAGCGCACGACGCAAGGTCATAAAATATATTTGGAACTTGCCGAAACGTAACCGGGACGGCAAGGCGCCGCTGCTAACTGCCCACAATGTTAAGCGGGGAATTTTTTATTTGAGAAAATGGGAACTCAAAACTTTTATCCAGAAGGTTAGGGAAAAGATGAGATCAGATACTGTGGCCTGTTCCTCCCGACCTCAGACTCCTGCCCTTCATTTGCCTATGCAGCCTGAAGATGTAATTATTCCTTTTCAGGACGTTACGGTTTCGGTGATAATCCCGACCAAAAATGCCGGTGGAGAATTCGAACTCCTGATGTCTGTTCTGAGTCAGCAAAAGGGGTTTAAGGACCTGGAAATCGTAGTTGTGGATTCGGGGAGTTCCGATGGGACGTTGGAGATTGCGCGCTCATACGGGGCCAAGGTAGTAGAGATACCTTCGGAGAAATTCTCCCACTCCTACGCAAGGAACCTGGGTGCAGAGCACGCAATTGGTAATCATTTGCTTTTTACTGTGCAAGACGCGCTCCCGCCCTCTGCCACCTGGCTTTATGAGCTTGCGGGAAAAATGAAACATACCGGGGTAGCTGCGCTCTCCTGCAGCGAGACCCCGAGGGAAGATGTTGACATGCTCTACAGGGTCCTCTCATGTAATCATATGCGATTTCTTGAAATAGATAACGGAGACCGGATTCTTTCAAAACCCGAGAAAGAAGATTGCGTCTCATTGAGGAAAAACGGTCAGTTGAGTGATGTGGCCTGTCTTATCCG
>JBEKJD010000016.1:0-18797 GCA_050011415.1 Dissulfurispiraceae bacterium
ATGGTAATGCCTGGGGACAATGTTACAATATCGGTTGAGCTGATAGTGCCCATAGCGATGGAGAAGGAACTGCGGTTCGCCATACGCGAAGGCGGCAGGACTGTCGGCGCCGGTGTAGTTACCGAAATACTGGAGTGATATATGAGAGAGATAATACTGTTTCAGTGTACCGAGTGCAAAAATAAAAATTATTCCAATATGAAAAACAAGAAGAATACCACAGAGAAACTTCAGCTCAAAAAGTATTGCAGGCATTGCAGGAAACATAGCGTCCATAAGGAGACAAAGGCATAGGCCAGTAGCTCTAACGGCAGAGCGTCGGACTCCAAATCCGGGGGCTGGGGGTTCAAATCCCTCCTGGCCTGCCATAAAATGAAGCTTAATGCTAAGTTTTAGGTTGAGGTTAAGATTTTAAAGCTTCTAAATTCTTAACCTCAACCTCAACCTTGTATTATTAAGGAGTCGCAATGATAGAGAAGATCAAAAATTTTTTTAGTGAAGTAAAGACAGAGGCAAAAAAGGTCAACTATCCATCGAGGGATGACCTTATCGGCTCCACGTGGGTTGTTATCACTACGGTAGTAATCGTCTCGGTGTTTCTGGGGATTGTGGATTTGAGTCTATCTAAAATTGTTAAATTGCTTATACGGTAAGAGGGATGATGAATAAGAGCTGGTACGTTGTGCACACATATTCAGGTTACGAGGAAAAGGTCAAGAACTCTATAGAAGATAAGGTCAAATTGAAAGGACTTGAGGAGAAAATTACCAGAATACTTATTCCCACTGAAAAAATTGTCGAACTCAATGGGAAAAAGAAGAAGGAGACCAGCAGAAAGTTTTACCCCGGTTACATTCTTGTTGAGATGGAACTTGATGACGATACGTGGCATCTCATAAAAAATGCACCCCGGGTAACAGGTTTTGTAGGTGGCGCAAGGCCGGTCCCGCTTCCTGAAGAGGAGATCGAGGTTATATTGCAGCAGATCGAAAAAGGGCCTGCCCCTATGATGAAGAGTCAGTTTGAAAAAGGTGAAAACCTGAGGATTATAGACGGCCCGTTCAGCAACTTTGTCGGCTACGTGGATGAAGTAGATATGGACCACGGCAGGCTACGTGTTATGGTAAGCATATTCGGGAGGCAGACCCCGGTTGAACTCGCCTTCTCGCAAGTGGAAAAAGCATAGGAGGTTTATAGATGGCTAAAAAAGAAATAACAGCACAGGTCAAGCTCGTGATACCTGCCGGAAAAGCGAACCCGGCTCCCCCTGTCGGACCAGCGCTCGGTCCGCACGGAATCAATATTATGGAATTCTGCAAACAGTTCAATGCCCAGACACAGAGTATGGGCGAGACACTAATCCCGGCAGTGTTGAGCATTTACAATGACAGGACCTTTACGTTTGTGCTTAAGACACCGCCTGCCTCTGAACTCATCAAGAAGGCCGCGGGCATTGTAAAGGGCTCCGGTGTTCCTAATAAAGACAAGGTCGGCGCCTTGACTAATACGCAGGTCGATGAGATAGCAAAAACAAAATTGCCGGACCTGAATACCACATCGCTTGAGTCTGCAGCCAGGATCATAAAGGGCACCGCAAGAAGCATGGGTGTGGAAATAAAGGATTAAGGAGGAACTGGTAAATGGGCAAGAAGCTTGACAATGCGGCGGAAAAGGTTGATACAGGCAAAGAATATCCCATAGAGGAAGCAATCTCACTGGTTAAAGATAATAAGGTTACAAAGTTCGACGAGACGGTTGACATTGCAATAAACCTCGGTGTTGACCCAAAAAAATCCGACCAGATGGTGCGTGGAACTGTTGTCCTCCCTTACGGCACAGGGAAACCTGTTCGCGTGCTGGCGATTGCAAAGGGAGAGAAAGAAAAAGAGGCCAGAGAAGCCGGAGCCGATTTCGTTGGCGCGGAGGACATGGTTGAAAAAATCCAGAAAGGATGGCTGGATTTTGACAAGGCTGTGGCAACACCCGACTTAATGGGAATGGTCGGCAAACTTGGCAAACTGCTCGGCCCGAGGGGGCTTATGCCCAATCCTAAGCTGGGTACGGTAACGTTTGATATCGGCAAGGCAGTGAAAGAGATCAAGGCAGGCAAGGTTGAATATAAAGTCGAGAAGGCAGGCATTGTTCATGTGCCGATAGGAAAGGTTTCGTTTGATAAAGAAAAACTCCTTGAGAACACGATGGCTGTTTTGAAGGCTGTGGTCAGAGCAAAACCATCCTCTTCAAAGGGGAAGTATATAAAGAAAATCACGATGTCATCCACAATGGGGCTTGGAATCAAAGTTGATGTCACGCGACTGAAGGTGGGATAACAGCAGGCGATAGGCGATGGGCAATGGGTCAAAGAAAGAGAAACTTCTTGTCTTTGCCTGTCGCCTATAGCCTATTGCCTATGTTTTTAATACAGGCTTTGCCTGTTTAGATTCGAGTCAGAGACAGTAGGCAGTACGGCATACTTTAATTGGCAACTTACCGGCCAGCCTACCGAGACGGAAAAGGGTAAAATTTTAAAAGCAAAATTTAAAATCCCGGAATTCCGGGTCTTAAATTTTTCTTTTTTACTTTTTAATTTTCTTCTCACGGCCTCTGGGAAAGGAGGAATCTTTTGATTACCAAGGAAAAGAAATCCCGGCAAGTAACGGACCTGACTGAGAAGTTTTCACGGTCTAAGGCCGTTGTTTTCACGGAGTACAAAGGGCTGACAGTAGCTGAGATCGCAGATCTGCGAAAGCTATTGAAGGGAGCCGGCGCTGAGTATAAGGTTGCCAAAAATACGCTGATCAGCATCGCAGTAAAGGGGACCCCTGTCGAAGCCGCAAAAGATTTTTTTGTCGGCCCTACGGGTGTGGCCTTCGGTTTTGATGATCCCGTAGCTGCTGCCAAGAAAGTAATAGAGTATTCTGAAAAGAATGAAAAGCTGAAGATCAAAAGCGGCATTATTGAGGGAAAGCTCTTATCAGTTGCAGAGCTTAAAGCCATTTCAAAGCTGCCCCCGAGAAATATTCTTCTTGGCATGATGGCAGGGGTATTCCAGGCGCCTGCTACGAAACTGGCCTGCGCCCTGAATGCCACGGTAGCGCAATTTGCTTACGCATTGGAAGCGGTAAAAAACAAAAAAAGTGCGTAGTGCCTGACACTGACACACTATAAATAAGGAGGACGTTCAGATGGCGGTTACAAAGGATGATGTATTGGGTTTTATCGATAATATGACTATTCTCGAAATGTCGCAGTTTATCAAAGAATTCGAGGAGCGTTATGGTGTTACTGCTGCAGCTCCTGTTGCAGTTGCCGCAGCTCCGGGTGCGGCAGCGCCTGCTGCTGCTGAAGAAAAGACAAGTTTCGATGTCGTTTTGACAGCAGCCGGTGATAAGAAAATCCAGGTTATCAAAGTCGTAAGAGAGCTCACCAGTCTCGGGCTCAAAGAAGCCAAGGACTTGGTAGATAGTGCGCCCAAGCCGGTCAAAACAGGCGTCTCAAAGGAAGAAGCAGATTCGATCAAGGCTAAACTCGAGTCAGAAGGGGCTAAAGTAGAAATAAAATAATACAGGCAAAGGTGAAGGCAGAGGTAGAGAGCTCAGGCAAAGTCTCTACCTTGACCCTTACCTTTACCTTAACGTTAACTTATTTTTGAGAAGGAGAGCTATGGCTAAGCTTCTGAGAGAGAGAGTAGATTTCGGAAAAGTTCCCCTGGTTCTGGAAGTTCCCTACCTTGTGGAATTCCAGAAAAGGTCCTTTGAAAGATTCCTGCAAAAAGACGAGGCGCCGGAGCAGCGGACAGATGAAGGGCTGCATTCGGCATTCAACAGCGTATTCCCTATAACTGATTACAATGATACGGCATCGATAGACTTTATCTCGTATACCCTGAGCGATTCAAAACTGACACCCCGCGAGTGTATCCTGAAGGGTCTTACCTATGCAGCGCCGCTAAGAATAAAGGTGAGGCTGAACATCTGGGAGAAGGATGATCGCGGAAACAAGCGCCTGAAAGAGTCCAGGGAGCAGGAAGTCTATATCGGCGACATGCCTGTAATGACTGATACAGGCAGCTTCATCATAAACGGTACTGAGCGGGTAATTGTCAGCCAGCTGCATCGCTCCCCCGGCGTTTATTTTGCGCCGGACAAGGGCAAGACACATGCGAGCGGAAGACTTTTATATACAGCGCGTGCAATTCCGGCAAGGGGTTCCTGGCTGGATTTCGAGTTTGATTCAAAAGATATCCTTTATGTACGGATCGACCGGCGCAGGAAGTTGCCGGCAACTATTGTGCTGAAGGCTTTAGGTTATTCCAACGAGGACCTGCTGCGGACATTCTATCCGGTGGAAGAAATAAAGATAAAGGGCAAGGACAACTTCACGCGATTAGTCAGTGATGTGCTTGCCGGGGTACGGGCGAAACAGAATATCATTGCTCCAAAAACCAACGAAGTAATCGTAAGGGAAGCCAGCAAAATAACCAAGGCCGCACTTAAGAAAATGGAGGCGACGGGAATAAAAGAAATCCCTCTCTCAAACAGCGACATAATAGGAAGGGTCACGCTCGCCGATATTGTCGATCCTTCAACCGGAGAGATTATTCTCGACGGAAACAAGGAAATCACCGAGGAGGTTTTCTATAAGATACTTTCCCTGAAGATAGATACTTTGCATTTGCTTTTTATCGACAACGTAAACTACCTGCCTTCCTTCCGGGAGACGCTCCTGACCGACAAAGTGGCAAAACAGGAAGAGGCACTCAAGGAGATTTACCGTAAACTTAGGCCTGGAGAACCTGCGACCGAGGACGCCGCACGAGAACTTTTCAACGGTCTGTTTTTCGACCCCAAACGTTATGACCTCTCACCGGTCGGCAGGCTTAAAGTCAATGAAAAACTCGGTCTCGTTGTGCCCCTTGATGTGAGAGTGCTGACGGACAAGGACATTGTCGAAATTGTGCGCTACCTGCTCAATCTCAGAACAGGCAAGGGTGAAGTCGACGATATAGATCATCTGGGCAACAGAAGGATACGGGGTATCGGAGAACTCCTGGAAAACCATTTCAGGATAGGGCTCGTTCGCATGGAGCGCGCTATCAAGGAGAAGATGACGCTGACCGAACTCGAAAGTGCTATGCCTCATGACCTGATTAATGCGAAACCGGTCATGGCTGCAGTTAAGGAGTTTTTCGGTTCAAGCCAGTTGAGCCAATTTATGGACCAGACAAATCCATTGTCGGAGATAACCCATAAAAGAAGGCTGTCCGCCCTCGGACCAGGAGGACTGACGCGGGAAAGGGCTGGTTTTGAAGTAAGGGACGTTCATCCTACACACTACGGAAGGATCTGTCCTATTGAGACGCCTGAAGGACCTAACATAGGCCTCATTACGTCGCTCGCGTCATATGCCAAGATCAATGACTTCGGTTTTATTGAAGCCCCTTACAGAAAGGTCCAACAGGGCCGCGTGACGAAAGAAATCGTATACTTGTCCGCCATACAGGGTGAAAACAACATTATTGCCGAGGCCACGTCGCGCATTGACAAGAAAGGGAATCTCGTCGGAGAGGCAGTCTCGGCCAGAGTTGGCGGCGACTTTAAAATAGTGGCCCCCGAAGAGGTCCAGTATATGGACGTTTCTCCCAAGCAGATTGTAAGCGTGTCTGCAGCCCTGATCCCTTTTCTTGAGAATGATGATGCAAACAGGGCCCTCATGGGGTCAAACATGCAGCGCCAGGCTGTCCCGGTATTGAGGCCGGACGCTCCTGTTGTCGGCACCGGCATGGAACATGCCGCTGCCAATGATTCGGGATGGCTTATGCTTGCTAAACGGGCCGGAATTGTTGAAAGCGTTGATTCTGCCAGAATCGTGATCCATGCCACTGAAGTGGGAGGAGTTGACATTTACAATCTGGTCAAATTCGACCGTTCCAACCAGGGAACATGCATGAACCAGAAGCCTATCGTTAACGTAGGTGATGTTGTGGAGGCCGGCAGCGTATTGGCAGACGGCCCTTCAACTGACCTTGGCGAGCTTGCATTAGGCAAAAATGTAATCGTCGCATTCATGCCCTGGGGAGGCTACAACTTTGAGGATGCAATTCTTATCAATGAGAGATTGGTCAAGGATGATGTTTACACTTCCATACACATAGAGGAATTTGAAGCTGAAGCGCGTGATACAAAACTCGGGCCTGAAGACATCACCAGGGACATTCCGAATGTAGGAGAAGAAGCCCTTAAAGACCTTGATGAAAGCGGCATAATCAGAATAGGCGCCGAGGTGAAGCCCGGTGATATCCTTGTCGGCAAGGTCACGCCGAAAGGCGAGACAATGCTTACGCCGGAGGAAAAACTGCTCCGCGCCATATTCGGCGAAAAGGCTGAAGAGGTCAAGGAAAGCTGCCTTTATGTTCCCCCCGGCATCGAAGGTGTTATTGTCGATGTAAGGGTCCTTTCAAGGAAGGGAGTTGAGAAGGACAAGCGGACAAAGAGCATAGAGGAAGACGACATAAACAGACTGCAGCGGGACCTTGAAGAGGAGATTAAAATACTCAAGGAAGAGCGCGCTGCCAAAATAAGGAAAATATTGGTCAACCACAAGCTTGCAGAGGATTTCTCAGATCCCAAAAGCAAGGAACTGATAGGGCAAAAGGGGAAAAAATTGACCGAGGCGCAGGCGGGCAGCATCAAGGACGACCATCTGCTCAGGGTGAAAATCGATAATGCCGATGCCAGGGCACAGATAGAGTCGATTAGTTCAGCGAGCATACAGTACATTAAATCCCTTGAAGCCCGCTACCAGGAACGTATAGAACGGATCAAGAAAGGGGACGAGCTTTCGCCCGGTGTCAACAAAGTGGTTAAGGTGTTTATTGCAATGAAGCGGAAGATACAGGTGGGAGATAAAATGGCAGGACGCCACGGAAACAAGGGCGTTGTGTCCATGGTCCTGCCTGAAGAGGATATGCCCTATCTTCCCGACGGCACACCAGTTGATTTTGTCCTGAACCCCCTCGGCGTCCCTTCACGAATGAACGTTGGGCAGATACTTGAAATCCATTTGGGCTGGGCCGCCATGGCACTGGGCCTTTACGTTTCGACCCCTGTCTTTGAAGGGGCGAAAGAAAGCGAGATCAAGGCCCTTCTGAAAAAAGCGGACCTTCCCACAAGCGGACAGATAACACTGCACGACGGCAGGACAGGTGAGCCCTTCCACCGGCCTATTACGGTCGGATGTATGTATATGCTGAAATTGCATCATCTCGTTGCGGATAAAATACATGCCCGCTCCATCGGCCCATACTCGCTCGTGACCCAACAGCCCCTGGGCGGAAAGGCCCAGTTCGGCGGCCAGAGGCTCGGTGAGATGGAAGTGTGGGCACTGGAGGCTTATGGCGCAGCGCATACACTTCAGGAATTCCTGACAGTAAAAAGCGACGACATCAGCGGAAGATCGCGCATGTATGAGGCTATTGTAAAAGGTGATCCGATACTGGAACCCGGCGTACCCGAATCTTTCCATGTATTAATAAAAGAACTCCAGAGTCTCGGGCTTGATGTTGAACTCCTGGAGAAAAAGAAAAAGAGGGAGGAATTAGCTTGATAGAAGATATTTATGCCCTTTTTCAAAAACCGAAGAATCCCAAGGATTTTGATGCAATACGGATAAAGCTTGCATCCCCTGAGAAGATCAGGGAATGGTCCCACGGAGAAGTTAAAAAGCCGGAGACAATTAACTACCGCACTTTCAAGCCTGAACGTGACGGTCTTTTCTGCGCCAAGATCTTCGGCCCGGTAAAAGACTGGGAATGTCTCTGCGGGAAGTACAAAAGGATGAAACATCGCGGTGTAATCTGCGACAAATGCGGTGTTGAAGTCATCCAGTCAAAGGTAAGAAGAGAGCGCATGGGACACATTGAGCTGGCAACCCCTGTGGCCCATGTATGGCTGCTCAGGGGAGTGCCCAGCAGGATTGGAACACTCCTCGATATGACTATCCGGCAGCTCGAGAAGGTGCTTTATTTTGAAGAATATATTGTAATCGATGCAGGGGATACATCGCTCAAGGAAAAAGAACTGCTCTCCGAGGACGAGCACAAAAAGAAGCTTTCCGAATTCGGCAACAGGTTCAAGGCAGGAATGGGGGCCGATGCCATCCGTGAGCTTTTAAGGAAGGTGGACCTTAAAACGCTTGCAGTCGATTTAAAAGAAAAAATCGACTCCGTATCGTCGCTGGGCGTAAAGAGGAAGCTTTCAAAAAGAATCAAAACAGTAGAAGCGTTTCTAAGGTCCGAGAACAAGCCGGATTGGATGATTCTCGATATTGTGCCGGTGCTGCCGCCTGATCTCAGGCCTCTTGTCCCTCTCGATGGGGGCCGCTTCGCCACCTCTGACCTCAATGACCTGTACAGGAGGGTCATTAACAGGAATAACAGGCTTAAACGGCTCATGGAACTGAAGGCCCCGAGCGTCATTATAAAGAATGAAAAAAGAATGCTTCAGGAGGCAGTGGATGCCCTGTTCGATAACAGCAAGCGGGCCAAAGTGCTGAAGGCAGGCGGCAAACGCGCTCTTAAATCCCTGAGCGACATGATCAAGGGCAAGCAGGGCCGTTTCAGGCAAAACCTGCTGGGCAAGAGGGTTGACTACTCCGGCCGTTCGGTCATCGTAGTCGGTCCTGATCTCAAGATGAACCAGTGCGGTCTTCCCAAGCGCATGGCGCTTGAGCTTTTCAAACCTTTCGTGTTCAACAAGCTTGAGGAAAAAGGCTATGCGACCACGATAAAGCAGGCAAAAAGGCTTGTCGAAAATGAGCGGCCTGAAGTATGGGATGCTCTGGAAGACGTCATCAGTGAGCACCCTGTGCTGTTAAACCGTGCGCCGACATTGCATCGCCTTGGGATACAGGCTTTTGATCCCGTGCTGGTCGAAGGGAAGGCAATCAAGCTTCACCCGCTCGTCTGCACGGCATTCAATGCCGACTTTGACGGTGACCAGATGGCAGTGCATGTTCCGTTGTCAGTTGAAGCTCAAATAGAAGCGCGGGTTTTAATGCTCTCGGTAAACAACCTCCTGTCGCCGGCCAACGGGAAGCCTGTAGTTGTCCCTACACAGGACATGGTCCTCGGCCTTTATTATCTTACAAAGCAGAGAAACGGCGCAAAGGGTGAAGGGAAGATGTTTGCTGATCCCGAGGATGTGCGCATTGCTTATGATTCCGGGGTGATCGATGAACACGCGGCAATCAGGGTGAGAATGAACGGCGGTTTTGTAGAAACAACAGTTGGAAGGATTATATTCAGCGAGATACTGCCCGGGAACATCCCCTTTGAAGCAGTCAACAGGGAGCTTACAAAGAAGGAATTAGGGAAACTTATCGAATATATACACAAAGTTTCGGGAAAGCGCGCAACCGTTGTGTTCCTGAACGAACTGGAGCGGTTGGGATTCAAATACGCAACAAATTCCGGGATCTCCATTTGCATCGATGATATGCACGTGCCCTCTAAAAAAGCTGAACTTATTACAGAAGCTGAACAGGAAGTGATGGAGGTGCAGCGGCAGTATGCCGATGGTCTGATTACACAGGGTGAACGGTATAACAAGGTTATCGATATCTGGGCGAACGTGACCGAGAAGGTTGCTGATGAGATGATGAAGGAATTGGGCGCTGAGGAGGGCAAATCGCTCTCTGAAGAGGAAATAAGGGAGAGCCGTTCTTTTAACAGCATCTTTATGATGGCCGACTCAGGAGCAAGAGGCAGCGCAGCCCAGATACGTCAGCTTGCCGGTATGAGAGGCCTGATGGCAAAACCTTCGGGAGAGATTATCGAAACCCCGATTACAGCCAACTTCAGAGAAGGTCTCACCCCATTGCAATACTTTATTTCGACGCACGGCGCCCGTAAGGGCCTTGCCGATACCGCTCTGAAAACAGCTAATGCCGGATACCTTACCCGGAGGCTTGTCGATGTGGCCCAGGACGTTATACTCATTGAGGAGGACTGCGGCACAAGGGAAGGCATTACTGTAATCCCTCTCATAGAAGGCGGAGAAATCATCCAGTCCCTGGAGGAGCGCATATTCGGAAGGACGCTTGCCGAGACTCTCAAAGATCCCGTGACCAATGAGATTATTGCAAACAGAAACGTGGAAATTGACGATGAGTTGGCAAAGAAGGTCGTTGATGCAGGTGTTGACCGTGTAAAGATACGCTCTGTGCTCACCTGCCATTCAAAGATAGGCGTATGCGGCAAATGCTATGGAAGGGACCTTGCAAGAGGCGGCAAGATCGAGATCGGAGAGGCGATAGGCATTATCGCTGCCCAATCCATTGGTGAGCCGGGCACACAGCTCACCATGAGGACCTTTCATATCGGAGGAGCGGCAACCAAGGTCATTGAGCAGGCAACGCTGGCGCCGAAGAATTCAGGATTTGTAAAGTTCATTGACGTAAGCGCGGTCAAAAACAAGGAAGGGGTCCAGATCGTGCTCAACCGGAACGCCATGCTGGCCATCGTCGACAAGACAGGACGTGAGAAGGAAAAATACAATCTTGTGTACGGCGCCAGGATATTTGTGGATGACGGCCAGAAGGTGGAAGCCAGCCAGCGGCTGGTCGAGTGGGACCCCTACTCTACACCTATCCTTACAGAAATCGGCGGAAGAATAGCTTTAGGCGACATAGTTGAAGGAGTGACCTTTAAGGAAGAGGTCGACGAAACAACCGGTCTCGCGCATAAAGTGGTAATCGACTACCCTGCTCACATGAGACCCAGAATTTCGATAAAAGATGAACACGGCAAGACTGTTAAGAGCCCCGGGACCAGCAACCCTGCAAGGTATCTGTTACCTGCAGGCGCGCACATGCTCGTTGAAAGAGGCGAACTGATAGCGCCCGGCGATATCCTTGCCAAGATACCAAGGGAAACCACAAAAACAAAGGATATTACCGGCGGTCTCCCGAGGGTTGCCGAGCTTTTTGAGGCCCGCAAGCCCAAAGAGCACACGATTGTCAGCGAGATTGACGGTATAGTAGAGTTCAAGGGTGCGCATAAAGGCATGCGAGTTGTTGAAGTAAAAGGCGGCAGCGAGACAAGATCATATCTGATACCAAAAGGCAAGCACGTCACTGTTCATGAAGGTGATTGGGTGAAAGCAGGGGAACCGCTTATGGATGGAGCGGTAAATCCTCACAGCATTCTCGACATACTTGGCCCCAAGGAATTGCAGAGTTATCTTGTTGATGAAGTGCAGAAGGTGTATCGTCTGCAGGGCGTCTCGATAAATGACAAGCATATTGAAGTTATTGTTCGTCAGATGATGCGGAAGATTCGTATCGAGGACCCCGGCGACACGGTATTTCTTATTGGAGATGAGGTCGACAGGATGGTGTTTGCTGAAGAGAATAACCGTGTCAGAGATGCAGGCGAACGGCCTGCCCAGGGCAGACCGTTGCTGCTCGGCATTACAAAAGCTTCGTTGTCAACAGAAAGCTGGGTATCGGCTGCATCGTTCCAGGAAACCACGAGGGTCTTGACTGAAGCGGCGTTAAGCGGGCTGGTCGACGAACTCAGGGGACTGAAGGAAAACGTTATCATGGGAAGGGTCATACCGGCAGGCTCCGGCATGCAAGTTTACAGGGATACCTTTATCAAAGGCGATTTCTACGCCATGCAGCTTGAGCATGAAGAAGCCGAAGTAGAACAATAAAAGCCAGGTCAAGGTTGAGGTTAAGGTCAAGTCAAAGCCTTTCTCAACCTTAACCTTGACCTCAATCTTTTTATGCCCCGTTTTATCGCTGATGTCATGCTCGGGAGCCTTGCCAAATGGCTCAGAATTCTGGGTTACGATACGGTCTATTTCAGGACAATCGATGACAATGAACTTATAAAGATGGCCCTTCAGCAGGAAAGGACCCTCTTAACGCGAGACACTGGCATCGCACGTAGTCCATTAATAAAGATGAATCGGAGAACCGGTGAATCGGTGAGTCGGAGAAAAGTCGGTCCTGATGTTATTCTAATACTCTCCAATCATGCCCTCGAACAATTAAATGAGGTGCTCTCCAGCAAAAGACTTTTCCCTGATTCTCCCTTTCCCCGACTTCCCGGTTCTTATGTTCCCCGGTGTCCAGTGTGCAACGGAGGACTTGCTGCAGCCGAGAAAGAAGCTGTTTCCGGTTGTGTCCCGGAATATGTCTTTCTGAATTCAACGTCTTTTTTTATCTGCAGACAATGTGGTAAAGTTTACTGGTACGGTTCACATAAGAAATCCATCGATTTTAAATTAAAGCAGGTCATAGGTGATAGGTAATAGAATAGGTAATGTCTTCGTAATAAGTCTGAAAGAGCGTTTTTCCGTCATTCCCGTGCTTAAGAGCACCTGCCTAAGGCACCTACTTCTGGTACTGTTGGTGAAAACGGGAATCCAGTATTTTCAGGTAGTTGCTTGCGCTTTGGATACCCGCCTCCGCGGGTATGACGACTTTTTGCGAGAAGGACGAGTATAACCTATGACCTATAGCCTATAGCCTATAATTTTTCATGGAAACACTTAGAAAGAGGCTGATACTCTCCGGCGTGCTGATATTCCTGATAGTCACTCTTGGCACTACAGGCTTTATCATCATAGAGCGATGGAATTTTCTCGATGCCCTTTATATGACCATTATAACCCTTACCACTGTCGGCTATGGGGAAGTGCATCCTCTCTCGTCGGAAGGCAGGATCTTTAATATTTTCCTTATCATCGGGGGTGTTGGTACTGTTTTCTATGCTTTGAGCACAGGGGCAAAACTTGTACTGGAAGGAGAACTTCAGGAACTGTTCGGGAGGAAGAGATTGGAAAAGAAAATAAAAGAACTGAGTCACCACTATGTTATTTGCGGTTATGGAAGGATGGGGACCATCATATGCAGAGAACTGAAGGCAAAGGGAGAAAAATTTGTTGTTGTTGAAAAGAGCCCGGAAAAACTTCGGGGAAGAGACGATATTCTGGTTATTGAGGGTGATGCAACACAAGATGCTGTTCTGATTGATGCCTGTATAGAAAAAGCCAGAGGGCTTATATCCGTGCTGCCGACTGATGCGGAAAATCTTTTTGTGGTCCTGAGTGCCCGCGGCCTTAAGCCGGACCTTTTGATTGTTGCGCGGGCAGTAGAGGAAGGCTCGGAACAGAAACTGCTCAGGGCCGGCGCAGACAGGGTAATCTCACCATATTATATAGGAGGTCTCCGCATCGCCCATACGGTGCTTAAGCCGGCCGTGGTTGATTTTAGAGAGTTCGCGACAAAAAGCGCTAATATGGACCTTCAAATGGAAGAAGTCACGATTGCGGAGGGGTCGAAGCTGGTCGGACTTACTCTGGACGAATGCGGCATAGGAAGGGATCTGGGGATTATAATTGTAGCCATAAGAAAGAGTTCGGGCGAGATGAAGTTCAATCCCACTTCACGCAATATTATTGAAGCTGGTGATACGCTGATAGCCCTTGGAGAGATCCCTAAATTGAGTATACTGGAAGAGATGTCATTTGCGGTAAAATGAAAAAAAATACCAAAATTGATGAATTTATTGAAAAGATACTCGAACATTTGAAGGGATTTGCTTTGGCGGCATTTGTCACAGTAGCCATCCTCAGCGCCTTGGTAGGTTACCGGTATTACCGTTATACACAGGATGATCCGCAGTTCTGCGCCTCCTGCCACCTTATGAAAGAAGCCTATAACGAATGGCAACGGGGTAAGCACAGGGATGTGCTCTGCCAGCAGTGCCACCAGCTAAGCATTTTGGAAAAAAACCGCCTACTTGTTGCCTATGTTGTAAAAGGCAACCAACCGCTGGCTCAGACCCATGGCCGTGAAAAACCGTGGAAAGCGTGCCGGGGTTGCCATCTGGAAGATATTGTCCAGGGCTCTGTGACAACGAACAGGTCCTACGGCCATGCCCGGCATGTCTTTATGCAGGGAGTGCACTGCAAATCGTGTCACAAGGGAACTATTCACAACTTCCGCGCTAATGAAAAAACATGTCAGGACTGCCATAAGGACAAGGCTGTTCACGGGACCGGCATGGAAGCGTTCCCGTGTCTCAAGTGCCATTCTTTTACTGAGAAATCGCCTTCGATGATTCCGAAAGACCGTTGTATTAAGTGCCACACCAACATTGCAACTATAGGACCCATGTCAGGTCTTCTCTGTTACCAGTGTCATAAACCTCATGGGAAGATACATCCGTCTGCCGCATCATGTATGAGCGAATGCCACCGTAATATAACTTCTGCCGGCAAGCATAAGACTCATTTGCTGCGGGGGCTCGATTGCATATCCTGTCACAGGCCGCATACCTGGACTGTGGGAAGAAATAGTGCAAAGACGCTGTGCGGAAAGTGTCACCGGCCTAAAGACCCTTCACAGTTTATGAATTAATCAGACTACACCCGGAAACCGTGCGAGACCTGCTGCAGGTCTCGCACGGTTTCCTGCCTCGACTTTTTCGCAATCATGCAAAGAAAAACTCTTCTTTTGCAATTTTGCAAATGTTTTGACAATACAATTCGTTTAAAATCAATATTTTTATTGTTGGCATGGGAAATGCTTATATTAAGGTAGATACAGCAGACAACAGCAAAATGGAGGTACAAAGACATGAAAACAGGAAATACAACAAAAAAGGGATTATACACGGGAGTAGGCGCAGGTCTGGTACTATTTGCACTGGTCGGGTTGCTGCCGGGGTCATTTATCGGCGGCGTAATCGGAATTCATATAGCAGGCGGCATTTTCGGATTGCCGTTAACTGCCTCGTTGCTGCCAAGGATTATAGTGGCAGTATCCATGGTGACAGGAGTTGTATTGTCGGGAGTCGCATTTGTAGTTGGCGGTGCGCTAACCGGGTGGCTTATAGGGTATGTTATTGATGCTATCAAAGAAAGCCAGACTGTGACCTTTGGTCATGGACATACAGTAAAAATTAAATAACAACTGCATAAAATTCCAAGGAGGATAATACAATGAAAGCGAGAAAAGAAATGGTAAGAATGGGGACGAAGATCGGGGCTGCACTTGGTGGAATAGTGTTTTTGGCCTTTGGACTGCTTCCGGGCTTTTACTTTGGCAGCTACGGCGCCCTGGTGGTATTGAAACATCTTATGGGCGGTCCGGTTGAGCCTTCAGTGCTGGTACGGATGATCATAGCAGTGGGCATCATGCTGGGGATAACATGCATAGCTTCTGTAAGCATAGTAATAGGGTCAATCCTGGGTACGGCACTCGGGTATATGGTAGAAGCCCTCTCAGCGCCAGTTGAAGCAAAAAAAGAAGGGGCAGCAGAAATACGGGAAGAGGTAAGAGCACATTAAGGAAGATACTCGATTCATGATCGTGAAAAAAGAGGGATTTGTATCCCTCTTTTTTTTTATAAGAGCATAAGACAAGGTGGCGACTGAGCAAGTTATTTTATTTACAAAGTATTTTTTTTTGTGTATTATTTGGGCTGTAACATTATTTCTTTGTCAAAATAAAGTAGGCATAAATTGGGAGGTATAATGAGAAGACTTTTAATAATCGCTTTTCTGTTGTTCCCTCTGATCAGTTTTCCAAGTCCGGCAAAGGCCGGCACCTTTACCTGTCTTGCCTGTCACAGCGCCATGAAAGGCAAAATCCGTACTGAGAAAAACGTGTTGATTGACGTTAACGTGGATTCCGGCAAATATGAAGACTCTGTTCATGGAGGCTTTGATTGTATAATATGCCACAGGAAGTTCCAGTCGAATCCCCATGAAACAACCAATATGGGAAATGTGCCGCAAAATATCGAGGCGCTTGCAGACAAGTTATCGCGCAAAGCAACAATCGACAGCGTGGCGCTTGCCGCGTGCTCGGAATGTCACGGCGAAGTTTACAAGGCCTGGCAGAACAGCGTTCACGGCAGGAATATCATCGATAAGCAGCAGAATGACGGCGCCGATTGCGTTGACTGTCACGGTTCTCCTCACTACATTACCCCCACCGATACCTCATCCTCGTCTGTAAACAGAAAAAATGTTGTAAGGACATGCGGGGAGTGCCATGAAAACGGACGTATCGCTGCGAAATACAACCTTGGCACTTCTATAATCGAGCGATATAATGAGAGCTTCCACGGCAAGAAATATGCGCTGGGTCATCCGAATGCTCCGACTTGCGTAAGTTGCCATAATAGCCATACTATAAAGAAGTGGGATGATCCCGCCTCTCCAGTGGCATGGGAGAACAGGACGGCAACGTGCGGCAAATGTCATCCCGGCGCCACCAAAAAATTTGTCGCCGCCATTACTCATAAACCATACGGCAAAGATAATCCCATACCGTACTACTTTGAAAAGGGGCTCATCGTGCTCCTCTTTGGAGTATTCGCCTTTGTAGTCGGCCATGTAATCCTTGAGGCGTTTTCGGAAATCAGAGACAAAGTCTTTGGAAAGGAGAAGGAGGAACCCCATGAATAATGACATCCCACACGAATATCAGCGTTTTAACGTTATAGAGCGCATACAGCATGTGATAATGTTTGTTACTTTTTTGGTGCTGTCCTTTACAGGATGGGCGCTGAAATATCCTGAAGTCGAGAACTCCAGATGGCTGGTAAATTTGTGGGGAGGCGCACGGACCGCCGGCATCATTCACCGTGCTGCAGGCATCACGATGCTGTTGGATTTTCTCTGGCATGTGCTTTATCTCGGATACATGCTGGGAACAGGGAAAATGAAACTCCGCTTGACTACAACTATCATCCCGCTGCCAAAAGATGTCCTTGATATGGTAAAAAATATGCTTTACTTTGTCGGCCTGAGCAAGACAAAGCCGCAATTCGGAAGGTTCAGCTATATTCACAAGTTTGACTATTGGGCGGTTTTCTGGGGAATGGGCATTATCGGGCTATCGGGACTATTTCTCGCGTTTCCGGTACAGGCCTCGTATCTGTTCCCTTCATGGAGCGTCAATTGGATATGGGAAGTCCTGTTCGTCATGCACAGCGATGAGGCCCTCCTTGCCATAGTGTTTATTCTGTTCTGGCATTTCTACAACGAACACCTGCGGTACAACAAGTTCCCTATGAGCATGACATGGATTACAGGTAAAATCTCCATTGAAGACATGAAACACGAACATCCGTTGGAGTATGACCTTGAATTTGGAGATAAAGGGGTCCATAAATGATAATTCCCATAATGGTGATGCTCTTAACCTCATTGCTTACCAGCTGCAATCCCCAGAAAGCTGACAAAGCCGGGGTTGGCAACCCTGACCGTAAAGTTATCTCGCGGGACCAGGCGATAGGCGAACTCCCGTGCTTCAGGTGCCACTCCTTTGAGAAATTCTCGGCCAAGCCTGAAAAAGGAGTATTCGCCCACCAACTGCATATTACCGGCGGCTTTCACTGCAACCAGTGTCACGACTTTCAGGGTCATAGGCATATAGTAATTAATAAAGATGTTTGCGGCCTTTGCCACAACATTAAAAACATTTCATTGAACAGAACCGCCATGCCCTCACGGTTTAACCATGATGAGCACTCAAAGAAATTCGGCTGCAAAGAATGCCATCCAAAGCTCTTCCTGATGAAAGCAGGGAGCGCTCATATCACAATGCAGGAGCTTAACAACGGAGCTTATTGCGGAGACTGTCATAATGGCAGAAAGGCATTCCCTGCCAGCGCCTGTGCGCGCTGCCATAATACAACCGGCGGTTATGACAAGGACCTCGTGTATAAGGTCGATGGCATGGGACCGGTCACATTCAGCCATGCTTTTCATTCCAGCGCATTTTCCTGCGAGAAATGCCATCCGAAAATATTTGCCATGAAAAAGACTCAGGGCAAGATGACCATGGAATCGATGAACAATGGTAAACACTGCGGCGCGTGCCATAACGGGACAGTTGCAACAGCAGTAACAGACTGCGCCAAATGTCATAAATAAAAGAATAGGGTTGGAACAAAGGGGTATGAAACAGAGTTTGTCATTCCAGCTTGTCTGGAATCTGTCCATGCCTTTGTGATAGACTCCGGACAAGCCAACAGTAGGTGCTCTTAAGCACCGGAGTGACAGATGACAGCGCTGCTTTTGACAATGACGGAAAAACGCTTTCTCAGACTTTTTACAATGCCGTCATATTTTATTTTTTAAAAAATAATTGCAATATTGCCACTAAAAACACCATTCGTCCAATCCAAAGAAGGAACATCCATCTGATCAATTAAAAAGGCGGGTCTTTCGACCCGCCTAAGATACTGCTTTCACGCATTACGCGTCATGCATAACGCATTAAGGAATTTAGAAGTTGAGCTGGATTCCTTCTCTGATTGTGTAAACATCAGCCGGCTTGTTTCCAGTAGCAACAACAGCTGCCATTGCTTTCCAGAAGTCGCCTGCCCAGAGATAACCTCCCTCAATCCATGTCTGCAATCCCTTGTCTATTTTGTAGGTGAGTCTTGCATCGAGTTCCGCACCAATGTCCTTATTGGCGCCGGTTGTAGCAGATGTTGAGAATACCCCACTGCCGAGAGTGTTATAGATAGCGGCATTATTGGGATTGATAGCATCAACTGCCTGGAGATAGAAGATAGCCATATCCAGGTTCAAATCCTTTGACAGGTCGGCATTGCCGCCGAGTCTCAGGTACCAGGTGTTTGCCAGGCCGCCGAACTGATTGCCTGTGGCATTGACAGTCCTGTAATTATAAACGTAAGGGCCTGATATTCCTTTGGACCTGTAAGGATCTCCAAAGGTCGACTCCACACCCTGGGAGGTGATAAA
>JBEKJD010000017.1:0-18598 GCA_050011415.1 Dissulfurispiraceae bacterium
CTGGAGTTTTGCACAACTGTATAATTTCATGGGATTACATGGTTTTGAAAATATAGTCCTGCATGACCTTCCGGAAAAAAAACCGAAGCATTTCCACGAGTGGATACTTGGATTACCGAGTCTGGTTTACTTTGCCATAAGAAAGCTTTCTGCAAAAGAAGATAAGGTCCGGGATTTCTGGAGGTACGCCGGGTCTTTACAATCGTTGATGGGGAGGCGATTAGTTGTCAGCGCGGTAAAAACAGGGGATATGAAATAATGAAAGCACAATCAAAAAACTCCAAAATTTCTCCGGCAGGGACGCTGATGCGTTACGGCGAGCAGGCGATCTGCAAAGGCGGTTTGGAAGTTTGGGACAATCCATCTCCGGAGCGAAACTATGAAATTTCGATAGCCTTTCCCGAATTTACCTGCCTCTGCCCGAGGTCCGGGTACCCTGATTTCGCAACGATAAAACTGAATTATATTCCGGCAGAAAAAATCGTGGAATTAAAATCACTCAAGCTCTATCTTAACGGTTTCAGAGACCTTCATATATCGCACGAAGAAGTGACGAACAGAATTTATTCGGACCTGAAACGTTTGCTGAAGCCGCGGTACATTGAAGTGATCGGAGATTTCAACCCAAGGGGTAATGTGAAGACTGTTATACGGGTGGCGTCAAAGCTGTCAATGCCTCATCCCAAAAAAGTCTGACCTAAGAACTTATTGAGGCCTTCTTTGCCCGTTCGATAAAGAGTCGCATTTTCTTTAAGTCCTTCTTGCCCTTTTTCTCTTCAATGCCGCTGCTGACATCAACAGCGTAAGGCATTACTCTCCTGACAGCCATCTCGATATTGTCAGGATTAAGACCCCCTGAGAGAATAATATGGCCGTACCGTTTAGCTTCAACAGCGATATCCCAGTTGAATATCTGTCCGGTGCCCCCAAATTGCCCCGGCGAATAGGTATCCAGTAAAAAAGCAGATACTTTGCTCCATGCCTCAAGCGGTTTCAGGTCGGTAAAGTCTTTTACTCTAAGTGCCCTTATGACCCTGTGCCAGACAGCACATGCGGCAGGGGCCTCATCACCGTGCAGTTGAAGCACATTTATTCCCGAGTATTGCATGGCCTCAGTCATTTTTTGCTCCGTCTCATTAACAAATACGCCGACGGTAGTAACAAGCGGAGGTAAAAGGGAAGTTATATCCCGTACTGTTTCAGGAGAAACATATCTTGGGCTTTCCGGAAAAAACACAAAGCCAAGCGCATCGGCGCCATAATCAACGGCTGCCAAAGCATCTTCAATATTCGTTATGCCGCAAATTTTAACGCGTATCATTATTTAGTATATCAGGATTCACAGGCAATAGGTAATAGGTGATGGGTAATGGGTTATAGGGAAAGAAAAACATCTTGTCTTTTTTTTGACCTATGGCCTATAACCTATATCCTATTACCTATGTTTTATGTGATATAATACTCAATCCCGGAGGGTTTCCCTGCTCTGGTCAATAAAGTTCCCGGAGGACTAAAATTAAAAAGCTGCCGGACAAAAGCGGATACTTTGGTTCTTATGGCGGAAGATTTGCACCCGAAACGCTGATACCTGCGCTTGAGGAACTTGAGGATGCTTATAACAAAGCCAAAAGGGATACATTGTTTCAAAAAGAGCTCCGGCATCTGCAGTCAACCTACATAGGAAGGCCCACCCCCCTTTATTTCGCTAAACGGCTCACTGAAAAACTCGGGGGAGCTAAAATATATTTAAAACGCGAAGACCTTGCCCATACAGGGGCGCACAAAATCAACAATGCATTGGGACAGGCCCTGCTTGCAAAAAGAATGGGCAAAGCGAGACTCATAGCTGAAACCGGCGCCGGGCAGCATGGAGTTGCAACCGCCACAGGGGCCGCCCTTGTGGGTTTGCAGTGCGACGTCTACATGGGAACAGTCGATATGCAGAGACAGGCCCTGAACGTTTTCAGGATGAAACTGCTTGGCGCCACGGTCAAAGAGGTGGATATCGGCTCCAGAACGCTGAAAGATGCCATTAATGAATCTCTGAGAGATTGGACCACCAATGTCCGTACTACGCATTATGTGCTGGGAACTGTTTTTGGCCCTCATCCCTTTCCTATGCTGGTCAGGGATTTTCAGTCGATCATCGGAAAGGAGGCAGCAGTGCAGATACTGAAAGCTGAAGGCCGCCTGCCTGACTGTTTGATTGCGTGTGTCGGGGGAGGCAGCAATGCCATAGGGTTGTTCGATGAATTTCTCGATACGGAGATCCGCATGATCGGTGTTGAGGCAGGGGGGAAAGGGGTCGGTTCAGGGGCGCATGCAGCGCGGTTTGCCGGCGGTTCAATCGGTATTTTGCAGGGCTGTAAAACTTATCTGCTCCAGGATGCTGACGGCAATGTGCTCGACACCCATTCTGTTTCCGCAGGGCTCGACTATGCCTCTGTCGGTCCCGAGCACTCGTATCTTAAAGAATCGGGAAGAATACAATATACCTCTGCAACTGATGACGAAGCGTTGGCGGCATTTGAAGCGCTTTCATACGCCGAAGGCATCATCCCGGCGCTTGAATCCGCCCATGCCCTTGCTGAGGTGATCAAGCGTGCGCCGGAAATGCCGCGTGACAGTATCATCATTGTCAATCTTTCAGGCAGGGGTGACAAGGACGTGCAACAGGTTGCAAAAATAAAAGGCATCAACCTTTAAGCGTGGGGTCCATGCAAAAGACCAAGATATCCACATTGTTCGATACACTCAGGGCAGAGGGCCGAAAGGCATTTATCGCCTATATTATGGCAGGAGACCCCAATGCCGAAACAACACTGAAAAACACCCTGCTTTTGGAACAGTGCGGCGCCGATATCATTGAACTGGGAGTGCCTTTCTCTGATCCCCTTGCAGATGGCCCTACAATACAAAAAGCTGCCGGACGGGCGTTGAAATCAGGCACTACACTCCATAAAGTGCTCTCCATGGTTAAAGAGATCAGGCTCCACTCGAAAATACCTTTGGTTCTGATGACCTACTATAATCCCGTGTTTAAATATGGGGAGGATGCATTTGTCCGTGACGCGATAGAGGCGGGCGTTGACGGCATTATCGTTCCCGACCTCCCGCCTGAAGAGGCAGGAAAACTTATAAAACTGTCCAGGAACGCATCGGGCAGGAGGCGTCTCGACACCATTTTTCTTGTTGCACCGACTTCAACCCCGACACGAATAAAAAAGATAGTGTCGGCAAGCAGAGGTTTTGTATATTATGTCTCTATGACCGGCATAACAGGCTCGGAACTGGAGCTTGGTGAGGAAGTCAGGAACCATTTCAGCATTGTCAAACAGGCCACAGATAAGCCGGTAGCAGTCGGCTTCGGCATTGCGACGCCCGAGCAGGCGCGAATAATCGCTAATATGGCGGATGGTGTTATAGTGGGCAGTGCCCTGGTGCGCATATTTAACGAAAACCCTGATAAGGCTGAGTCATTTATCAGAGGTCTGAGGGAGGCAATATAAAAAATGCACCGGGGACTCGGGGAAAGGGAGACACGGGGACCAAAAACTGATTCTTATTCAAGGAGTCGCCGCGTCGTCGCGTCACCGCGTCACCGCGTCTTTTTATAAAAAATATGACCTGGTTTAAAAAGACAAAAGAAATAAAATCGGACAAGAAAGTAAAAATTCCCGAGGGGCTCTGGATTAAATGCGACAGTTGCAAGGAAATTATCTATAAAAAAGAAATCGAGAAAAATCTCCAGGTTTGTCCGAAGTGCAACTACCACTTCAGGATCAGCGCATCCGAACGCATACAGTTCATAGCTGATGAGGGCAGCTTTGTCGAGATTGACAGCGATCTGTCTTGTGCCGATCCTCTTGAGTTCAGGGATTCCATTCCCTACAAAGAAAGACTTGAGGACAATATAAAAAAAAGCGGTCTGAAAGAAGCTGCCATATACGGGAATGCCACTATAGACGGCAGGCCTGTTGTATTGGCCATCATGGATTTCTCCTTTATGGGCGGAAGTATGGGATCGGTGGTGGGCGAAAAAATCGCCAGGGCTGCGGAACTCGCCCTGGAACAAGAGATACCGCTTATAACCGTTTCATCTTCAGGGGGCGCGCGCATGCAGGAGGGCATGTTTTCTCTTATGCAGATGGCAAAGGTGTCTGCTGCTATCGGAAAGTTAAAGGAAACCAGGATGCCTTATATCTCTATTCTTGCCGACCCCACTTTTGGCGGTGTCACCGCAAGCTTTGCAATGCTCGGCGATATTATTGTTGCCGAGCCCAAAAGCCTTATAGGCTTTGCAGGCCCGAGGGTGATAGAGCAAACCATCAAGCAGCAATTGCCTGAAAGCTTTCAGAGAGCGGAATTCCTGCTCGAACATGGCATGATAGATATTGTCATTGACAGAAAAGAGTTGAAAAATACCATCTCCACTTTGCTCGATCATCTGACATCCACCTCTCAGGAATCATGAGTTATTCCGGCGCTGTAAAGTACCTGTATGACTTGCAGAAACACAGTATAAAGCTCGGGCTCGAAAGGACGGAAAAACTTCTTGCTGCCATGGGCGATCCTCACCGCAGGTTTCTTTCCGTGCATGTTGCCGGCACAAACGGAAAAGGCTCGGTTGCTTCAATGATAGCCTCCATGCTCATGGCCCGCGGCTTCAGGGTCGGGCTTTTTACTTCCCCTCACATCGTGAGCTTTACCGAAAGGATACGAATAAACACTGTCCCTATCTCCGAAGCAGAAGTGGTAAAGCTAACAGAAGAAATAAAAGAATCAGCTGCTGCTGTTGCTGCGCAAACAGGGGAGCCCACGTTTTTCGAGTTTGTAACAGCCCTGGCATTCCTGTATTTCTCAAGAAGCAACATTGACTGGGCGGTTGTAGAAGTTGGCATGGGCGGCAGATTGGATGCAACCAATCTGATCCAGCCTGCCGTATCTGTTATTACCGGCATCAGTTATGACCACAAAGAATTCCTTGGAAATTCGCTGAGCGACATTGCTTCGGAGAAGGCAGGAATTATAAAGAATGGCATTCCGGTTGTTTGTTCAGCTCAGGACCAGGAGGTGGAGCAGATACTCCGCAAAAAAGCAGATTCGGCGTCAGCTCCTTTTTTTATCTGCGGGAAAGAATTCAGCTGCATTTTAAAATCAACAGAGATCACAGGGACCAGCTTCGACTACATCGGTGCGAGTCATACTTTTACCGATTTGTATGTACCGCTTGCCGGAGAGCACCAGGCCCTCAACGCGTGCGTTGCAACACAGACGTTTTTACTGTGCAACTCACTCAACCATGGAGGAGCCTCCGCGCAACCTACTTTTGGTGCCTCCGCGCAACCTACTTCTGGGTCAACTCTCGGTGTTGTAAGGGAAGGCCTGGCTGCTGTCAGGTGGCCGGGAAGGCTGGAACTCGTGCACGGCCATCCCCCTATCATACTTGACGGGGCCCATAATCCTCATGCTGCGCAGGCCTTGGCTGAATTTATAAAAAAACAGTTCGCAAACTACCGGATAATCCTCATCGCAGGGATAATGTCGGATAAGGATATTTCAGGCATACTTGCGCCGCTGCTGCCTATTGCATCAGATGTAATTTTTACCGCGCCCAATTACGGAAGATCGGCACAGCCCGGCGTGCTTGCGGAGCACGCTGCATCATTAGGTTTTAAGTCTGCTGTCACTCCTTCAGTAAATGAGTCCATGGCAAGGGCAAGGGAAATCTCTTTTTCTCAGCCTTCCGGTGCTGAGTTTCCAGCGCTTATTTTAATTACCGGTTCCTTTTTCACTATTGGTGAGGCCAAAGAGCTGCTGGGAGAAAAGGCCGTGATGGGCAACTTGAGGGAGCGGTACGGGAAAATGGAAGATGAGAAGGAAGAAGTGAAAAGTGAAAAGTAAAAAGTTAAAAGTTAAAAGTAAGAAGGAAGTCGGTTTTTGTTTTAGCCTTTATTTTTTACTTTTTACTTTTAACTTTTTACTTTTTACTTCCCATTTGTCAGTTGCATGGGCCGATACCCCTATGACAATCACCGCAGACCAAATGGAACATTTCCAGGACAAAGACAAGTATGTTGCAACCGGGAACGTAAAACTGGAAAAAGACAAGATCATTGTATATGCCGACAAGGCGGTCTTTTTTGCAAGGGCCTCCTATTTGGAAGCACAAGGCCATGTTATATACGAGGACCCAACTACCCTGATAAATGCGGACCGCGCCGAGCTGAGCATGGATACCAAGACAGGGAAAATATACAACGCCCTGATTCACCTGAAAGATCAAAAGGCGTTCGAAAAAAAGATAGGGAACATAGATTTCTGGATCAACAGCGAGAAGGTGGAAAAGATCAATGACTCGCACTACTATGCGCCGGAGGCAACCTTCACATCCTGCGAAACCCTTGCGGAGACTGAAGGACGATATCTGAGCCCTGATAAAAACAAGGCGTTCGGCGCTGATAATCCGGACTGGTGCCTGAAAGGCAGCAATGTCGATATCCTTATCGGCAACAGAATTTCCGGCAGCGATATGGTATATCGCGTTAAAGGCTTTTCTACGGTATATTTCCCTTATTTCAGCATACCCGACCGCGACCGCCAAACCGGCTTGATAATGCCGCTCTTAGGTCATACTTCGACTCAGGGCTTTGTGTTCAAACCTGCATTTTTCTGGGCTATAGATGAGAACAAAGATGCGACGTTCAATCTTGATTATTTCAGCAAACGGGGCGTTGGAGAAGGCATTGAATACCGGTACCTCGACTTTGACGATAACGGGAAGTGGTATCTGTTTCATCTCGGCGACACCCAGGAAAACAAAACCGATATTGTAGTGAAGGGAATGCATGAACAGAAATTCGGCGACTTAAAGGTGTTTGCCGACATCGATTATGTCAATCAGTGGGATTATTACAATCAATTTGGCCTCACCCCTAACGATAGGATTCAGAGATACACCCAGTCCTCAGCGGAGATTTCGACACCTTTCAGGGATTCACGGCTCTACATGCTTGGACAATACTGGGTAGACCTGCAAGTGCCGCCTCAACTGCAGTCCCCGCCCCTGCCGCTCCAGCCTGTACCCCAGCGGCTCCCGGAAGTGGGTTATGTTCTAAACCCGACCAATATCGGGCCGCTGATGTTTTCCATGAATTCGAGCATTGCCGATTTTACGAGGTCAGGCGGGGAAGCTGTGGACGGGCAACGGCTCAACATCTACCCTAAACTCTGGCATTCATTCGGAGACGCGGTACAGGTATTTCAGTCGCTGTCATTGAGCGAGACCGCCTATAATCTCTCTAATGCCGGAACAACTTACAATTCGAATCTGCACCGTGAGACCATCGAATATAACGCTTATGCATTAACAAGGTTTTTTAAACAATACGAATCAGGCGCCCATACCATTGAACCGTCACTTTCTTTTACTTTCAGCCCCGGCTACTCCCGTTCCTTGCCGGTCTTTGATTCTGTTGATGTTAATAATAATACTTACTTTTCTCAACCCGCCGGGACATACGCGATGATCAACAAAACCGCTTTGGCCCAATTTTCTGTTCTGAACACATTTTCGTTAAAGGGTTATAACCTGGCAGCGCGTCTCATACAGCCATATACATTCAACTCAGCTGAGCCATATGCATCCATGGCAGTATCAAATCCTTCGCATCCCCTTCAGCCCACTACACTTTGGGTAGGGCTGACCAGCGGACTTTTTAATCTGACCCTGAACGAGATAGAGGACCTGAACACCCTCAAACAGCAGAGTTCCACCGACACTTTTTCTGTGAAAGTGGCGGAAGGAACAACAGTGTCACTTTCGCGGTCTACTAATATCTCAACAGTTCCTGTCACAAATCAATACATTGGCAGCGTTTCAACTATTCTGAGCAAGGCCTTTACGGTTACCGCAAATATGTGGTACGACGTAACTCTCGGGTCCTTGCAATCCTTTGCGGTCCATACTCTTTACAACTCCCAGTGCTGGGGTCTCGATGTATCGTTCCAGAGAACGCCGCCCGATACAATTCACCCTCAGAATTTAAGTTTTATGTTTACTGTTGTCTTAAAAGGATTTGGTGGCCTGAAACTCTATCAAGTCAGCCCTTAATAGCAACAAAAGCCATATATCATCATCTAAGGATTTGGTGGTCCGAAACTCTATGAATTTAGTCCTTAATATCAACAAAAGCAGTAACATCACATCGCGTGACGCTGTTACCGCTGTGAAAAAGCTCTTTAAAGTACGCAAGGCAGGGCATGCAGGCACTCTTGACCCTATAGCCACTGGCATACTTCTCATATGCTTAAACGAGGCGACCAAAATCACCGGCTACCTCTCTGATCTGGATAAAGAATACGTTGTAACGGCAAAGCTTGGCGAATCTACTGATACTTATGATTCCGAAGGCGCTGTAATTCGTCAAACCGATGCGCACAGGGTGGCGCTGAACGACATTGAAACACTACTGCAGCGCTTTACCGGCAGCATATCCCAAACTCCGCCGATGTTTTCAGCGATCAAGATGAACGGCAGGCCTCTTTATGAACTTGCAAGAAAAGGGATTGAGGTTGAGAGAAAACCCAGAGTTGTAACCGTTCATTCAATAGAAATCCTGGAATTTAAGACGCCTTACCTTAAGATGCGCGTCTCATGTTCAAAGGGAACATATATCCGGTCTTTGTGCAATGATATAGGCAACGCCCTTGACGTCGGCGCATATGTTTCCGAGCTTGTGAGGACCCGGATAGGGGATTTCACCCTTGAGAATGCCGCTGCTGTTGATGAGCTTCCGCATAAGACTTCGGCCCTGCATACAATTGATGCGGCGCTAAAGCATCTGCCCGAAATCATTCTGAAAAGCCATGAGTACATAAGGGCAATAAACGGGAACCCGGTTTCCATTGTTGAAGAAGAGAGACGGTGGGCCGGAGAAATTGTGGGCCTGCGATCAGCATTTGTAAGACTTAAGAATCCTGAGGGGAATATTTTTGGTATTGGAAAAGTTGTTTCAGGCTCAATTAAAATAGAAAGGCTGTTTAAAATATGAAAAGGGGAGAATAAAATGATAGCCCGATACACGCGTCCTGAAATGGGAAAACTATGGGAACCTGCCAACAGGTATCAGAAATGGCTCGATGTTGAAATAGCAGTATGCGAAGCGTGGTCCGAAATGGGTGAAATCCCTGCAGGGGCCGTAAAGGTCATCAAAGACAAGGCCGGCTTCGATATCGGACGGATTGATGAAATTGAGAAGACCGTCAAGCACGATGTCATCGCTTTCCTCACCTCGGTGGCCGAACGTGTAGGACCCGAGTCCAGATTTGTTCACAAAGGACTCACATCCTCGGATGTGGTGGATACCGCTCTTTCCATGCTCATGAAGCAGTCAGCCGATATCATAATTGATGATCTTATGGAACTGATGGGCGTCCTGAAAGAAAAGGCCTTCGCTTATAAAGATACCCCCTGCATGGGCAGGAGCCACGGTATCCACGCCGAACCCATGACATTCGGACTGAAATTTTCTCTCTGGTATGAGGATGCAAAAAGAAATCTCCGGAGAATGGAGCAGGCAAAGAAGGCAATAGGCGTCGGTAAAATTTCCGGGGCTGTGGGCACCTTTTCAAATATCCCGCCTGAACTGGAGGAAAAGGTTTGCAAAAAACTCGGGCTTGAGCCTGAACCTGTTGCAACACAAATAATTCAAAGGGACAGACATGCGGAGTTTATGAATACCCTGGCGCTCATTGCTGCATGCATAGAGAAGATTGCTGTTGAAATACGGCACCTTCAAAGGACCGAGGTGCTTGAAGCGGAAGAGCCTTTTACTGCGGGGCAAAAAGGTTCTTCTGCCATGCCCCACAAGAGAAATCCCGTGGGCTCCGAAAACCTGTCAGGGCTTGCGCGGCTGGTCCGCTCCAATGCTGTTGCTGCTATGGAGGACATAGCCCTGTGGCACGAAAGGGACATATCACATTCCTCGGTGGAGAGAATTATAATTCCTGATAGTACCATACTCGTAGATTACATGCTCAACCGGCTGACCGGAATATTGAGGGACCTTTACATCTATCCGCAAAGAATGCAGGCGAATATTGATAAGAGCTATGGGCTCTACAATTCCCAGCGCGTAATGCTCGCCATTGTTGATAAGGGCGTTTCGCGCGAGGATGCTTATCGTTTTGTTCAAAGAAATGCAATGGAAAGCTGGAGCAAGGGGATAAGCTTTATGAAACTGCTCCAGAAAGACAGTGACATCAGCTTGCATCTCTCTCCACAGGAGATAGAGGCATTATTCGATTTAAATTATTACCTCAGACACGTTGATTTCATTTTTGAGCGTGTTTTCAATAAAGGCTGATTATGGATATGACATTTTGTCCCAAGTGCGGAAAAACGAGGACTGAATCAAGCCG
This sequence comes from Dissulfurispiraceae bacterium, assembly GCA_050011415.1. Taxonomy (GTDB): domain Bacteria; phylum Nitrospirota; class Thermodesulfovibrionia; order Thermodesulfovibrionales; family Dissulfurispiraceae; genus JADFXI01. Next base: position 10,423 of record JBEKJD010000017.1, read on the forward strand.
GTTTTGCCCCAATTGCGGACATTCCTTCGAGAATTCCTCTGACCAGCCAGGCAAGGCGCCGTTGGGAATTCAGGTTGCCCAGGAGGATTTTGTGGCCTTTGTTGTGAACAATGCCGGTTACTATCTTCATGAATTCAAAAAATTTGACGCCGCTGGCGTGGATACTTTTTCAGCTTCCTGGAACTGGTCGGCTTTTGTGGGCGGCTTTGGGTGGCTGCTTTATAGAAAAATGTACATGTGGGCCATTGCCGCCTTCATATCTATGCTGATACCATATTTGGGCCTGGCCTCGTGGATAGGGCTTGGGGCAATCGCAAATTATTTATATTACCGGCACGCAAAAAGTAAGATACTTGAGATCAGGGAGTTGTACCACTCAGGCGAAATTTCAGTGGTCCTTTCACAAATCGGAGGAGTAAATAAATGGGTGCCGACTGCGGCAACTATTTTTACCATTTTTCTCCTGCTGTTATTCATGGCATTTGTCTTTTGGATTCCCTTTAGTCTATTTCATTTGTTCGGAATGCCATCAAAATATATCTAAAGTCTGTCCAATCATTAACAAGAAAGGGCGGCATATGCCGCCCTTTCTTGTTAAATCCTATAAAAAACTAAATCTTAATTCCAGCCTGTTGTCCCGGTATTGGCCTGCCAATAATTTGATGACCCGGTCCCGCCATTAGTATTGGTAACAGTTATTCCATATGATGTGCCGCCCGGTGCAGTGATGTTGAGAGAATTGCCCTGGCTCATGTGTCCTGTCTGAGAGCCGATGGAGAAACTTGCTCCTGCTGTTGCGGTTTGAGCCACATAACTCTGTTGATCTCCGAAAGTCGCCTCTTCCATCGTTGCGATGTTCCTGCCGTCAGACTGCATACTTGCCCTGATGCCCCTCTGTCTGTAACTTGCGAACTGCGGGATTGCGATAGCAGCGAGGATAGCGATAATTGCGATAACAATCAGCAATTCAACAAGGGTAAAACCTCTTTCGTCCCTTGTACTCATTTTCTGAATAGTATTAAACATAAGGATACCTCCTTCATAAAGCTCCCCCGCCAAGGGCGGATATAGGTGTGGGTTCATTATACTGACTTTCTTTCCGGTTATCAAGCTATTTTATTAAAGCACCTTCTGTGCCAATACAATGAAATATTGCAATGGCTTGTTTTTGAAAATTATCTTATTGAGCTGAGAATAGCGGGTGAGGCAATGTTGCCAATTACTGTCACCTTGCCATTGACAAAAAGTGTCACTCGACCTGCACTAACTATAAATGTATGTTTCGTCTTTTTTCAATTATTAGCGTCTTTATTTGTCCCGGATATATTCGTAGATATTAAGGTAGTGCTGTCCGGGGTCTTTCCAGGAAAAATCATAGCGCATGCCGTTTGCCATCAGTTCCCTGAAGTGCTGCGGATAGGAATACCACATGCCGATTGCGCGCCGAAGCGCTGATTCGATTCCATTGAAATTAAAATCGTTGAATACGTATCCGTTCCGCTCATGATATGGCCTGTAAGCGTAGTCGGCATCAAAGACCGTGTCCCGCAATCCGCCTGTAGACCGCACTACAGGCACTGTCCCGTATTTCAGGGCTATCATTTGGGTCAGCCCGCAGGGCTCGAAGAGACTGGGCACAAGTATCATATCAGACCCTGCATATATGAGGTGCGAGAGCTCCTCGTTAAATCCGACCTCGATGTGGCAGTCAGGATTGTCATTCAGTTGTCGCTTGAGCTGGAGAAAATCATTGTTGATCCCGTGGTCAGGACTCGAACCAAGAAGGATGAACTGGCAGCCGTTTGAGAGGCAATAGAATATCGCGTCCTTTATCAGGCCTACACCTTTTTGATGGTCCAGTCTGCCGATGTAAGACACGATGGGTTTATAAACCTGCCTGAGGAGAAGCCGGTGGCAAAGCGCTTCTTTGTCCCTGTATTTGTCCTGGATCGTATCGATGCTATACCTGTATGGGATATGCCGGTCAATCTCAGGGTTCCATACCTCGTAGTCAACGCCATTCAGGATACCGCCGAACTTCTGCCCGTGGACGTGAAGGGTATGACCCAGTCCGTAAGACAGTTGGGAATGTCGTATCTCGCCGGCATAACTGGGAGACACGGTGGTTACAAAATTAGAATAGACGATGCCGGCCTTCATGAGGTTAACAGCGGAATGATTGAAGTTGTCCTGAAGCCGGTCAGGATGAAGATAATAATCCGGCCTGTTAAGTCCCGCGGCACGCAATATATATTCTCCGGTCACTCCCTGATGCTTGAGGTTGTGCAGGGTATAACATACGCGGGGATGGGTCATGCCATAACTCTTGTAAACATCAAATAGAAGCACCGGCACGATCCCGGTTTGCCAGTCGTGACAGTGGATGATGTCGGGATGCCTGTTCGATTTGAGCATAAACTCAAGGGCTGCCCTGCAGAAAAAAGCAAACCGCTCAGGATCATCTTTATGCCCGTAAAGAATGCCTCTGTTAAAGAAGTTCCTGTCCGAATGGGGTTCAATAAAAAAACATTTTCTTCCGTGCACGAAACCGAAAAAGACCGAGCAGTGCACACTTCCCTCATAAAAAGGGACCCAGAGGTCGTTATAGACCATCTGAAGTCCGTATATCTGGTCATACCGCATGCAGTCGTATTTCGGCAGGATGATCTCGACATAGTTTCCCCGTATCTCGAGTTCGTGGCACAGACCGTAAACAACGTCTGCGAGGCCCCCTACTTTGGCAGCAGGGGCGCACTCCGGCGTGATCATAACAATATACATCTTTTACCTCTTATTATAGGGAATTGGCAACTGACAACATTTTACCATAATAAAAACCAAATAACCGCAAAGTTGGGCAGGGGGTCAGTCTCCCGGGCTGCACATTATGGCTTTTAATGACCATATAAAGATTGACTTATTGACTGATTGGTCAAAGACCTTATATGATTAAACTCTGTATTCATTTAAAATCAGTAAGATAGGAGCTGTGTATTGGATTTTAAAACCACTACAAAACCATCTTTTCTCCTTACAATATTGTTTGTCCTTTGTATTGTCTCAGCAGCCTGCTTCCCGGGCACATCTTATGGAGCCGATACCGACGATAAGACTGCTGACTCTAAAGATGCAGAACCCCTATCGATTGAAGCGATGCTCAATATGGATATCAGAGACCTGATGAATATAGAGGTCACCTCAGTATCAAAAAAGCCTCAGACACTTTCAGAGTCGGCTGCCGCGGTTTTTGTAATAACTCAGGAGGACATCAGGCGTTCAGGCGAGACAAGCATTCCCGAGATACTCCGCATGGTACCCGGCCTTCAGGTAAACAGGACTTACTCCGATTCATGGGAGGTTACATCCCGCGGCGCGGTAGGTCCCTACTCCAACAAACTGCTTGTGCTTGTAGACGGCAGAAGCGTTTATACTCCTATTGATTCGGAAGTCATCTGGGGGCAATTGCAAATGATCCTCGAAGATATCGAGAGGATTGAAGTTATTAGGGGCCCCGGAGCAACAATGTGGGGCGCCAACGCGGTCAACGGTATTATTAATATCATAACTAAAAAAGCTGACGATACCCAGGGCGGATTAGTCACTTCATCGGTAAGTAATCACGGAGAATGGGATGGGGGAGTCCGGTACGGCGGCAAATTGGGAGAAAACACCTATTATCGTATCTACGCCAAGTACCAGCAGCCTGACAATATGCTCCAGCCTGAGGTTATACATGATGACGCTTATGGCAGGGCCGGTCTCAGAGTTGACCACTATATTGCTGACGGAGACCACCTCGCCTTTCTGGGTGAAGTGAACAATGGCATAACAAAAGCCGGAACCAGCCTTGCCGTGCTTGACAACGGCAGCCCGTCAAGCCTCCCATTTGAAGAGCACGCCAGCAACTCCGGCAGATACCTGCTTGCCAGATGGAGTCATAAATTTTCCTCCACCTCTGATATGGAGCTCCAGACGTACTACGATTATACTGGTTTCGACGATACATATTACGGATCTCCGGCAAACGTTATTTTCAAACAAAGCAGCGAGACGTATGACTTTGATTTTAAGCACCGCTTTGCTCTTCTGGAAATAAACGATGTCCTCTGGGGGGTTGGAGTACGTTCCATTCACGAAAAGGTCGAGAACATGTTCAGTTGGTCCTTCGCTCCCAACAATCGCGACTCCTATATTTACAGTGCCTTTATCCAGGATGACATCGAACTGATACGGAACAGGTTAAAGCTTATCGTCGGGTCGAAATTCGAACACAACAGTTTTACCGGATTCGAGATACAGCCTAACGTGAGGGCAGTATGGACTCCAAGTCCTGTGCATACTGTCTGGGCCGCTGTTTCCCGTGCCGTCAGGACGCCCACCCTCGTGGAAAGCAACTCCAGCTATGTGGTCGATGTTCTTCCCCCCGGTTCTCTCTATCCCGGCTCTCCCTCCTCGGTGGTAGAACTCAAATCCTCGGCAGACTACCGCTCAGAAGAACTCATGGCGCATGAACTCGGCTATCGTGTTCAGCCGGCGCACAACATATACATCGACCTTACAACATTCTATAACAATTACACCAAGCTTCGGACCTTCGAGCCAGGGGCCCCTACACCAACCGCAGGATATTTTGTGATCCCATATAACGTTGCAAACAAGATGTCCGGCAAGAGCGTTGGGACTGAGCTTGCAGTTAACTGGCAGGCGCTGGACTGGTGGAGATTACAGCCTTCCTTTGCATATCTTAACGTGCAATTCAATCTTGACAGTGACAGCAATGACACCATATCTCAGATTAACGCTCAAATGAATCCCCACAAGAAATTCATGTTTCGCTCTTTGATGGATCTTACAAAAAAATTAGAACTGGATTCCAGTGTTTATTATACTGATGCCGTGCCGGTCTCAGGGTTGAAGAGCTATACGGACCTCAATATCCGCATAGCGTGGAAACCGGTGAAAGGCCTGGAAATATCCCTTGTCGGACAGAACCTACTGGACAATCTTCACACAGAGAACTCTTCTTCAGTCTTTCTTAGCGCAATGAATGAGATACGAAGAAGCGTAACCGGCAAAGTTACCTGGCGCTTCTGAGATACACTCTAAGCGTTTAAAATGTCTTCAACATTACTACTGATTTATACAGCCTGAATAGCGTCTGTCCGCAATTTCATTCCATGAATTGAAGTTCTATGCTTCAGGAAATGTGGGACGTGGATACAGCCCTGCGGCTTTCAGTATCTCAGGCATTGCGCTTTCCCACTCTATTGCCTGGATATGAACGCCTTTCACTCCCGGTATTTCGAGCACCTGCTGGATCAGCTCAACAGCTATTTTTATTCCTTCGGCTTCCTGCGCAGCTTTTGCTTTCTTTTTGTCATCACCCGCGGCTTCCTTCACCTGTGTCATCCGCTCTATCAAAGCCCTGGGCACACTCACTCCTGCTACAGAAGAATCCATATAGCGCAGCATCATTGCGGTCCTGGGAACGATAATCCCGCCCAGGATCGCGGTCCGCTCGTGAACCCCGAGATTTCTTACCTTCTCCATTTGAGACTTGAACATTTCTACGTCATAGATGCCCTGGGTCTGGATAAAATCAGCTCCTGCATCGACCTTTTTCTTCAGGCGATACGGACGATAGTCCATAGGCTCGCCGCCTGGAGTAAAGGCTGCTCCTATGAATAATTTGGGCGCGACTTCAAGTTTATCGCCGCCTTCCTGCAGCGACTCATCGCGCATTTTCTTAAGTATGCCGACAAGCTGTATGGAATCGACATCATAAACGTTTTTTGCTCCGGGGTGACCTTTAAGCCTTCCTGCTGCGCTAAACGACTGATGATCGCCCGCAATACAGAGGCAGTTTTTTATCCCCAGCGCAGCGGCGCCCAAAAGGTCGGCCTGTATGGCAATGCGGTTACGGTCCCTGCAGGTCATCTGCATGACCGGCTCCAGCCCCTCTCTCAACGCCAATACAGCGGCAGCAATGCTGGAAATGCGCACCACAGCAGTCTGGCAATCAGTAATATTCGCCGCATCGCAATAGCCTTTAAGCAGATTTGCCTTTTTAATCACTTCATGAGGATCGGCACTCATAGGCGGGCCCAGTTCAGCAGTTACTGCAGGTTTTCCACTTGCGATGACTTTTTCAAGATTGCTTCCACTCTTCATATTATCAATTCCTCCGCCTATGATTCTTTCTTTACTTCATCTTCTTCGAGGTCTTTAATATGCTCAAGCACTACCCGGCGTGGTCCGCCATGCCTTGCTGTGGACCAGTTCCGGGCAGGCTGAATATCAAAAAGCTTCTCCAGAGTGCCGAGCTTCTTCATCCGCTCAACAATCAAATACCAGCCGCAATCAACTTCCTTGCTGATCTCGCACTTCCCGTTATTGGTACCTCCGCATGGCCCGTTCATGAGCGATTTTGAGCAGCGGGCAACAGGACAAATCCCTCCTGTAAGGTGAAGAATGCAGTTGCCGCATCCGGCGCAGAGTTCCGTAAAAACTCCGGCCTGGGGCACAGCCCCGAAAAACTCGGTATTTATGCCCGGGTATACAGGAATATTGCCTATCCTTTCAGACAGGAAATTGACTCCTACGCCGCACGCTGTTGAAAGCACCAGGTCATACGTTTTGACCTCTTCCATCATAGGCTCAAAAAATTCGGGCTCGCAATGCCTTTCAATCCCCGCATGCTTAATCTCCATAGGCACGCCCTCTTCTGCGGCCTTTATCCTGAGCATTGAGGCAAGTATCTCAGCCTCTTTGCTTCCGCCCGCATGGCAGATAGCAACACAAGTATTGCAGCCATAGACAAGCACTCTCTTAAATCCCTTGACCATATCCCATATTTCTTCAAAAGGCTTCTGCTCGCCGACAATCATTGCTGCTCACTCCTTTTTGACCCATTCTGTTTGCACACTGCAAACCAGACAGGAGATGGCCCGAGCTTACGGATCCTCGCAGTAAACTCGGTGCATATTTCTGCCCATTTAGGCCCCATGGCCGCTGACAGGTTATACATTTCCAAACGTGAAGGATCAATGCCCAATTTGGACAAAAGATTTTTTAAGTATTTGATTCGCCGCGCCGCATAAGTATTACCTTCCAGGTAATGACATTGCCCCTTTAGTCAACCGGCTGCAAACACTCCGTCCACCCCGCGCTCAAATGCCCTGAGCACATGGATGTGGTCCAGCTTCCCGGTACAGGGAAGGCGTATCACCTTCACATTTGACGGGTAGGAAAGACGCATGACTCCGGCAAGGTCTGCTGCAGCGAATGCGCAATAATGACATGCAAAAGCCAGAATATTCGGCTCCCAGTCTTCAGGTATCTCGCGAGGCTTCTCAACAGATGACCGCTCATTCTGTGCGGCTGACTCCACGAGTTTATCCATTACTCACTCCTCCTCTTTTAAAACAGGTAGAGGTAAAGGTAGAGAAAGGCAATTAAGATAAAGATTTCCCCCTTTCTTTACCTTTACCTCTACCTATACCTGTTTTTTCAACATTCCACTGCCGCGTCAATCATAGCCAAGACCTGGTCATCGCGGAAGTTGTTGACCTGGAATGCCTTGGCCGGGCAGATGCCCGCACATATCCCGCATCCCATGCACTTTACTTCATTATGCGCAACCTTCCCGTCTTCACCTATATAAGGCGAATTAAAGGGACATACCCTGAAGCAGCTCAGGCAGGACATGCAGAGGTCCTTTCTGTGTTTTGCGATGATGCCGGAAACCGCAAGCCTCTCATGTGAGAGAATAACACCTGCGCGGCCCGCAGCAGCCAGGGCCTGAGTAATCGTTTCGTCGAGGTTCTTGGGGGCATGGGCAAGACCGGCAACAAAAATGCCTTCACTGGGGAAGTCAACCGGACGTAGCTTTACATGGGCCTCCAGGAAATATCCGTCGGTATTACGGGTGACCTTATACATTTCTCCAACTTTATCTGTAGTTGGATGCGGCCTGAGCCCTGTTGAAAGGACCACCCAGTCAGCATCCATAATCAATTCTTTGTTCAGCATATAATCCCATGCCTTAACCCGGAGCCCATCGCCCGATCGCGAAACCTCCGGCTTCCTGCCGACATCATACCGGACAAAAATAACCCCAAGGTCACGGGCTTTTCTATAGTAATCTTCGCGCAGGCCGTAGGTGCGGATATCCCTG
>JBEKJD010000018.1:0-18539 GCA_050011415.1 Dissulfurispiraceae bacterium
GGAAGCGACTAAAGGTTTATTATATGAAGTAAGAAGGGGTAAATATGGCGACATCGGTAAAAGACTATTATAAAATGCTTGGCGTAGATAAAAGCGCTTCGCAGGATGAAATCAAAAAAGCGTTCAGGAAGCTTGCCAGAAAGTACCACCCTGACCTGAATGCAGGCGATAAAACTTCAGAGGAAAAGTTTAAGGAAATCAATGAAGCCTATGCAGTTCTCAGCGACACTGATAAACGCGCGCAGTATGACAGTGCCGGTACCACGTTCGAGCAGTTCGGAGGGTTTGAAGGATTCAGGGGGGCTGGAGGCGGAGAAACTTTTGATTTCAGCGAAATCTTCGGTGATCTCTTTGGGACCGGCGCCGAAACCGCGCCCCGTCATACCCGCGGACAAGATATTCTGATGAGCATGGAACTCAGCCTTGAGGACGCGTTCAAAGGCATAACCAGACCATTGACCATTAACCGCAAGATCCGGTGCGATAAATGCGGTGGGACCGGCGCCGAGACTTCCGAGAATTGTCCTGCCTGTAAGGGGACAGGACATATACAAACCGCGAGGGGCTTCTTCAAAATGGCACAGCCCTGTACTGAATGCAGGGGCGCCGGAAAAAAGATTACCTCGGTGTGTAAAAAATGCGGAGGAAGGGGAGAGCTCATCAATACGGAAACCTTGACAGTCAGGATACCTGCCGGTGTAGATAACGGGTCGGTTGTTAAATTAAGAGACCTGGGGAATGCGGGTACAGGCAGAGGGCCTGCCGGAAATCTCCTGCTCGAAATATCCATAAAGCCCCATCATGTTTTCATCAGAAAAGGTGAAGACATTTACGTTCATCTGCCGGTAACTTTTGGCGAAGCGGCACTCGGCGCGAAAGTCGAAGTCCCGACCATTGACGGCGTATCCATCATGAAGCTGCCTGCCGGAACACAGGGCGGACAGAAATTCAAGCTTTCAGGAAAGGGTTTCATTTTACCCAAGACTAAAGAAAGGGGCGATGAATATGTTGAAATCAAAATCGTGGTCCCCAAGGACATACCGGAAAAAGCTAAAGAAGCGATCCATGTTATAGAGTCTTTATACAAAAAGCCTCCGCGGAAGGGAATGGTGCACCATGAGGATTAACAGCAGGCAGGACAGCAGCAGCCCTTTATACATGATAAGTGTCGTCTCAAGGATACTCGAAGTCCATCCCCAGACACTGCGCATGTACGAGAAGGAAGGATTTGTAAGCCCCCACCGTATAAACCGCCAGCGGTTCTATTCGGATGATGACATTGAGCAACTCGATCTGATAATAAAACTCATCAAAGAACTCGGGGTCAACAAGGCCGGCGTGGATATTATCCTTCGCATGCGCAAGCGCCTCAGGTCGCTGCACGACGAAATGATGGAAATGATGCAATTTTTGGATGACGACGTTAAAGAGGAGTTTGAAAGGCATATTCAAAATATATTGAGAGAAGATTAAGAAAATTAAAAGAGGGTAAAGAATGAAACCACAGAGACACGGAGACACAGAGGAATATCCTATTAATAAGAAAATCTTTTTTAGTCTTAACTTCTTAGTTCTTAGTTTTTCTGTGTCTCTGTGCCTCTGTGGTTGCTTTGAACAGTAAGGAGGAATCGTTATGAGAATGGATAAATTAACAGTCAAAAGCCAGGAAGCCATACAGGAGGCGCAGGGCATTGCTGAAAAAAACGGCAATCAGCAGCTCGATGTGGAACATCTGCTGCTCGCGCTCATCAGTGATGAAGAAGGCATCGTGGTCCAAATACTCAGAAGACTCGGCGCCGATAGCGCGGAGATAAAAAAAGAGACTGAAAAAGAAATCGAACGCTTTCCCAAGGTCTCGGGGGCTGCTCCAATGGGGCAGATCTACATTGCGCCCCGTTTGAAAGCAGTACTGGAAAAGGCGTTTGAAGAAGCAACCCACCTGACTGACGAGTTCATCAGTGTCGAGCACCTGCTGCTTGCCATCGCCAACACCTACGGTCCTGCATCTGAAATCCTCAAACGGAACAGCGCTGCACCCGACGCAATACTTGCTGCCATGCGTGAAATCCGCGGCGTCCACCGGGTAACAGACCCCAATCCTGAAGAAAAATACCAGGCCCTTGAACGTTACGGTAAAGACCTTACCGATCTTGCGCGAAAGGGGAAGCTCGACCCTGTAATCGGGAGAGACGAGGAAATCCGGAGAATCGTCCAGGTGCTCTCCAGAAGAACAAAAAACAATCCTGTGCTCATAGGCGATCCCGGCGTAGGGAAAACAGCAATTGCCGAAGGGCTGGCCCAGAGAATCGTTGCCGGAGACGTGCCGGAAACCCTTAAAAACAAGCGTTTGATAACCCTTGATATAGCAAGCCTCGTTGCAGGCTCAAAATTCAGGGGCGAGTTCGAGGAGCGCCTGAAAGCCGTATTGAAAGAGATCGAGCAGTCAGAAGGCAGGATCATCATCTTTATTGACGAACTTCATACCCTGGTCGGCGCAGGCGCGGCTGAGGGTTCAGTAGACGCATCCAATATGCTCAAACCTGCTCTTTCCCGTGGCGAGCTGCGCTGCGTCGGAGCCACAACAGTCAATGAGTACAGAAAATATATAGAAAAAGACCCTGCACTTGAAAGAAGGTTCCAGCCTGTTCTTGTAAAAGAGCCTTCGGTCGAAGATACTATTTCGATCCTCAGGGGTTTAAAGGATAAATATGAGGTGCATCACGGAGTAAAGATAAAAGATTCCGCTCTTGTGGCAGCAGCGGTCCTTTCCCACAGGTACATAACCGACAGGTTCCTTCCGGACAAGGCGATAGACCTGATCGATGAATCAGCTGCGAAATTGAGAATGGAAATAGACAGCATGCCTACCGAGCTTGATGAAATGGAAAGAAAATTAAGACAGTTTGAGATCGAGAAGCAGGCTGTCATGCGCGACGACGGCTCTAATGACGCTCGTGAAAAGCTCGGGAAACTGGCAAAGGAGATGGCAGAGCTTCAGGCTAAACGGGACGTGCTCAGGGCGCAGTGGTTGAGCGAAAAAGAAATAATCCAGACAACCAGGGACCTGAAAGAGCAGCTTGAAACAACAAAAATCGAGTCAGAGAGGGCCGAGCGTGAAGGAGACCTTGGCAAGGCCGCTGAGTTGAGATATGGCAAGCTCCTTCAACTGCAGAAACTGCTTGATGACGAGAACTTAAAGCTCCACGAAACCCAGGCCAGGAGAAAGATGCTCAAGGAAGAGGTTGATGAGGAAGACATTGCCGAAGTCGTTTCGAAATGGACAGGTGTCCCGGTGTCCAGAATGCTTGAAAGCGAGATCCAGAAACTGATTAAAATGGAAGAGAATCTGAGAAAAAGGGTCGTAGGCCAGGATGAGGCCATCATAGCTGTATCGAATGCCATTAGAAGGGCAAGGGCCGGCATCCAGGACCCCAACAGGCCTATAGGCTCATTCATGTTCCTCGGCCCCACAGGAGTGGGAAAAACAGAACTCGCAAAGGCGCTTGCCGAATTCCTCTTCGATACAGAATCAGCAGTCATAAGAATTGATATGTCTGAATATCAGGAGCGCTACTCCACCTCGCGGCTTATCGGCGCACCGCCCGGCTACGTCGGCTATGAAGAGGGCGGCCAATTGACCGAGGCAGTACGCAGGAGGCCGTATTCAGTGGTGCTGTTCGACGAAGTTGAAAAGGCGCATCCTGAAGTATTCAATCTCCTGCTGCAGCTTCTTGACGACGGGAGGCTGACTGATGGGCATGGGAGGACAGTGGATTTTAGAAACACCGTTGTTATCATGACCTCTAATATAGGGAGCACACACATACAGGAGATACTTGAGGAAAGGGCCAAGAGGCCCGCGGCATGCTGGTACGGCGAAAACGGGCAAGACCTGCGGGACAAGATAATGAACGATCTGAAATCCTTCTTCAGGCCCGAGTTCCTTAACAGGATCGATGATATTATCATCTTCAACCCGCTCGATGAGCAATTGCTTAAGCGCATCGTTGAGATCCAGGTCAACAGGATGAAAAAATATCTGCAGGACAAAAAAATAGATGTTGTGCTCACAGATGCGGCATTAGAACATATCGCTCATGTGGGATATGACCCTGTTTTCGGCGCCAGGCCGCTCAAGCGGACCATACAGAATGAAATCCTGAACCCGCTCGCATTGAAAATACTCGATAAGACCTTTAAAGAAGGTGATGTGGTTGAAGTGGACCACGCCGAAGGGCATATGATATTCACAGGTGTTGCAGAAGGCGAAGTGGTGGCTTGACCTGAACTATTACATAACCGGAAGGAGGCTGATATGTCATTTGCCAAATGGGGACATTTGAAAGAGCTTGAAGAAATGAGACGGGACATGGACCGGCTTTTTGATGAATTTTTTTCTCCTGGCACGAGGAGAAGGAGAACATGGGGAGAAAAACCTGAACCCGGACTCATTGTTCCTAATATTGAGATTTATGACAGAAATAACGAGATAGTGTTAAGGGCCGAGCTCCCTGGAGTGAAAAAAGAGGATATTGACCTTTCGATCTCAAAAGACTCCGTCACCCTTAAAGGACAACTCAAAAAAGAGGAGGAGGTCAAGCCTGAAGCATACTACGTCAGTGAAATGAGCTACGGCAGCTTTTCCAGAAACGTAGTGCTGCCGGTCGAGGTCAACAGCGAAAAAGCAGCAGCCACTTTCAAGGACGGAATCCTTGAACTGGTGCTTCCGAAGAAGGAGGAGGCGAAACCGAAAGAGATAAAAATTGAAGTATCATAATTGACAACCTGCTAATTATTTTGTTATAAAAGATGTTCATATGAATTGGAGCACTTAAATTCCCGGGTAGCTCAGCTGGCAGAGCAGGTGGCTGTTAACCACCCTGTCGGGGGTTCGAATCCCTCCTCGGGAGCTTTTCTCTTCGCCTGTCCATGATTTACCGTGTGTGTCGCGGAAGCATAGTTTGACACAAAATCTAATACTATGGTTCTTTTACACAAGGATGTTGAACGTTCTTGATAAAAAGCCTGATTTTTTCTCGAAAAACTATATTACTCTCCGATAATCTTTATAAGAACTCTCTTTTTTCTGCGCCCATCAAACTCTCCATAAAAAATCTGTTCCCACGGACCGAAATCGAGCTTCCCATCGGTTACAGCGACGACGACCTCTCTTCCCATGATCTGTCTTTTCAGGTGGGCATCGGCATTGTCCTCACCCACATTATGGGAGTATTGCTTCACCGGCTCATGGGGAGCAAGCTTTTCAAGCCAGACATCAAGGTCGTGGTGGAGTCCTCGTTCGTCGTCATTGATGAAAACGGACGCCGTAATATGCATGGCGTTACAAAGCACAAGACCCTCTTTTATACCGCTCTCTTTAAGACATTCCTCTATTTGAGGCGTGATATTGATAAATGCTGTGCGGGTCGGGACATTAAACCAAAGTTCTTTCCTGTAATTTTTCATCGCTATGACCTCCTGATCAAGGGAAGAGTTCTCCCTGGTCTCTTCTCAACTGAGCAAGATTTTCTTCCGACACCTGGAACTTGTTGGAAAAAACCCTGTTCATCACTGAGACCAGCTGGCGGAATTTGTAAGCATCATGATGAGAGTCTCCCTTTTGTTCGGAACCGCGCCAACTCTGCTCGTCGGATATGCGTAGCTCCACCCCCAACGTGTGTTGCTGGGTCTTCTTGCGGACCCGGTCTCTCATCATGTACACGGGCGTGCCCGGGATCATGATCTCGTTCGTATCCGCAGTGCGGTGGATCGGCAGGGAGAAAGCGATCTTGCACTGGAACTTCCGATGTCCGAGCGAAGAATGCAGGTTTCTGGCAGCGTTTACACTAAGGGCCTCGTAAAACGTCCCGGCATTGGTGAGGATATCTTCTTCCTCCGGAGTTTCGTCATTGCCGCTGCTCTGTGCAAGGCTCACCATCAAACGTCTTACCGCTTCCCTCATGCTTTGGGGACTCTCGAAGAGAGTCTGAGTGATCGAATGAGAGGCTGTATATTCCTGCAGGATCACGCCCCTCTTCTGTAGTGCGTGAAAGAGCTTTAACGTGTCGTCCATGCTTTTCAGTATAAAGGTGATTGCCAGGATGTCCCTTATGTCATACGCCTCCGCCTCGACATTTTTGCCGAGTTTGGTGAACATGCTCTCGGGGCTCTTGAGCCTGGCCTTGACCTCCACAATATCGACGGATACCCCGTCTCCGCTATTAAAAACGAGGCCCCCTTTGTTCTCATCGAACGTCATCGACTCCTTCAACTTGTGGAAAAAAGTCGAGACCTTTACAAATGCCCTTTGAGCAGGCTCATTGTCGGGGATATGTTTCGGATTGTCCCAGCCATACCGGTACAGATCGTCAAGGCTCTGCCCCTGCGCCTGCAGAAAAAAGCCCAGCTGGGCGTAATCGTTGATATCCTGACTGTCCTCTTCCACCGATTTGATAAGGTGGCCCATCTTTAGCATGGAGCAGGCGATCTGTTGCCATGCAGCCGGGACATCCATGTCGGTCCCCTTATATCCGTGGAAAACGCCCGGATATCTCCGTGACGAGGCGAGGAGAAAGAGATGTCTGGGGTCTTCACTTATGATCCGCCGGAACTCGGCGTCTATCAAGACAGACTCGATCTCCGAAATGGCATGCAGATAATGCCGGTACAGGTCGGAGTTAGCGGATTGGAGGGCGGCGAGTCCTTCGAGTTGCTTTCTCACAAAGGGGAAGAGCCAATCGAGAAAATAACTGTACACGGTCCCGATATACCTGTTGGCGCGTTCCTTCTCACTCTCCTGAAGTTCAGCGTTGCCGAGGATGTCGAACCCGCGGTTGCCCATCATCCTGGCGGCCTGTGAAAGGGCTGTTGTGTAATCTTTAGCCGGCAGCAACAGAAAGGGTGTCATCTCGGTCCTGTCAAGGATTGAACCGAAAATCTCGTGGTGGAGTTCCTGGTTCGAAGCGGTATTGTCCATGTATATGCTCAGGTAAGGGCAGCTAAACGATATCTTTATTACCTGTACCCTTCCACAACTCTGAGAACATTACGCATCTTCACCTTTCCCGGTCCTTTTTGTTTCCGGTATCTTCTGACCGTCAATATTGATTTCTTCGGATGCCTTAGAGCTTATTGTTTCCCTTAATTTAGCGTTAAAACGCGACTCTGCGTTAATGGAAAAAGAAATCCTCTTTCCAAATGTATCTGCCCAAATGAAATAGTCGATTACTTCTGAATCGCCTTTCTTTAAGAGTCTCTTCAAATACCCCAGGTCAATTGGTGCAGTTGCTTGCGTTGGCGGCATTTCTTGGCCGGTTAAAACATACCACAAGTCCTGCCAGCCTTTTTCACGATTGTGGTTAATAAAAAACACAATGTTGGGCTTGGCATGACCAGAGTTGACTGATTTGAGTTGGTTAGCTGCCTCGTGAATTTTTGCTTGAATCGTATCATATGCAGGGTCCTGATTTTCTCCATAAAATTCATAGTCGAGCATTGATTTCAGTTGGCAATATCCAAAAAGATGGTCCTCTATATATAACTCAAAATCGGCTTTATCCCCCTCAACTCCCTTTGGAAAGTGACGAGCCTCAATATTCTTTGTCTTGAAAAATTTTATAACTAATTGTTTACCGACAGTCATCTTATGCTAATAACTTACACTATTTTGAAGATTTTTAACAGCGCGGATTTCAGGAAGAAGTTTTCCCAATTGCAGCACATTTATAGGGTATAGACTATTAGAAAGTAATGGCCGAAAAAGTTGCGCTGAGCGTCATGCCCGGGGATTCCAGCTGTGCTGCCTAAACCAGTTTGTCTATCGCCTTATACATCTTTTCAGCGCTCTGAATTGTCGTCAGGTTCGCCTCAAAACCGGCTTTGTTGATTATCAGGTTCACCATTTCCCCGGCCTCGTCCACCCCATTGGAGTTCTTGGGTTGGCTCAACGTCACTTTGACTCCGTTGTCGGCGTTTTCGCTGATGTTTGCTTCAGTAGGCACGAAGCCGGACGTGATTTCATTCGCTATATTGTTGGCAGTGACCGCCTCTCGCTCGCTATATGCATTTAAAGCAGATACAGCACTGTTGATTGCGTTGCTTATGCTCATAACCTATTCTCCTTCCTGTTCTTGTTGTTCATATCTCATTATACAACATCACAACGTGTCTATTCCGCCTTTTTCCATGTCTTGTCAGGGTCATACTTTGTCATAGACTTTGCAAGGTCTTCAGTCTTTGGACCCAGGTCCTTCTCATAAACAATACCCTGTTGGTTCACCAAAAAGGTCATGATCCCGGACACCCCATACTCCGCCGGATATGCGATCAGGCCGAAACCGGCTGTCATCCTGCCATCAATTGTATAATCGCCTGCCCCGCCTGGAGCGTTGCTTCCCTGACTTTTCAGTATCCTGAAATAATAACCGTGGTACGGCTTATGGTCATGCTTCTCGCCCGGTTTTCTGACACTGTAGCCCTCTTCTGCAGCACGCGCAACCAGCGGACCCAAAGGACTGCTGTCTTCTCCCCCAGCAGCCTCCCAGTACAGACCATCCTTCTTGCCCTCATGGCTTAGAAAATGCTGGGCATATTGTAATATACCGCTGCCATCATGGTCCTTGACAGCATATTCCCGTTGCGCATCCACATATGCAAGAGCCACCTTTATAGTACTTAATTCGTTCTTGCCTATTCTCCGGTTTATTATCTCCTGCTTTCCTTCATCTGTGGAAAAGATCCATCCCTGGCCTGATTTCACAATTGGCACAGGGAAAGAACATGCGTCTTTTCCTACAACAGCGAGCACAGTATTGTCGTCCAATTTTGAAAATTTGATCGCCTCTCCAGCTGCCTTGACAAAGCGTTCACGGGAAATGCTGTCCGCAACCGCATCACCGGAGGATATGATATCTTTGCCCTGGGGTCCGAAGATTGCCAGTAATTCTGCGGTGTCATTGGTCCTGGTAGCTTCCACGAGCGCCCTTAATGCATCTTCAGGTGATTTGAACTTCTCCTGTTTCAAGTCCTGAACAGGCGCGGCAAAACTTAAAGCAGTTACTAAAAACATATTGGTTATGACTGCCGCTAACCCATATTTGAAAACTTTTTCCCACCCTGTTTTATATCCGAACATAATTCTGTCCTCCATATTTCAGTGCTCTTCTCATAACGACCCTGGTTCTTTCGCTATGGAATCCCCTTTATTAACGACGACCGCCGCCACCATGGAAGCCTCCACCCCCACCACCACGTGGAGCTCCTGCGCCTCTGCCGGCGGGTGCTGCTGCACCTCTGCCGCCGGGAACCCCCGCTCCTGCTCTGCCATCATCAGTGATCTGCCCGGCATTGGTGCGGCTTTGGAACCCGCGGTCGCTTGCAGCATGCTCAACCTTTTGGTCAACAGCGTGTTCAAAGGCGTTTGATCGAACTCCTGCAGGGTTTTGGGTCACGCCATAACCTCGAAATTGTTCGCCCGGCGCTCTGGTGCGGCTCTGGCTTTTGTCAAGAACTGCCTGTGCCCCGCTCCGGGCAGCTGGACTGGTCCATCCTGTACGTCCTCCTGGCGGCAAAGTCCCGCCGTGAAATCTGTTTGAGGGATCAATTCGGGTTATTCCGCCTGTTTTCGGATCATGGAAGTGATTGGTGATAAATCCGTCGTGATCATGCCCATGATGGCGCCAGTGCGTACTGACGTTGAAGTCAGCCAATACAAAGAAACCAGGGTACCACAAATCCGACCACCAAAAAGGATACGGCACCCATGTGTACATATAAGCGTATTCGTCCGGGGGCGCAAAGTAGGTTACGACAGGGGGGCCTTCATTAGTGTAATAATTGTCCTGAATTGTGGAGTCATAATAACCGGGGGGAGACGCTTCACCCGCAACATTGCCCGAAGTGTCCGGTTTTACAGGCAACCCATTACTGTTTACAGCATCCTGAAATGCTTTCAGTGCAGCATCTTTTCCCATGCCTAATTTGCCGGAATTTGCCGCTTCGTTTATCGCAGTCTGTAATTCTCCGACAATATCCGGCGTAACCGGGTAATCAGCGATCCAGCCGTTATGCGGGGCTATGCCGGCAGCGCTTAACAAGTCTTCAGCTTCAGCCTCGTTTTCCGTTGCCCCAACCTTAAGATCGCCGACGAGCTCGACTGCCAGAGCTCCTTCCCGGATCAGAGGCTGCGATACTGGAGAACTCGCTACTGCCTGCTGGTCAGCCTGCGCATTGGACAATACAGGCGAAACAACGAAAGCCGTTAATATTATTAATAAAATTAATAAACTTTTCATCTTTGCGCCCCCTTCCTCCGCATATCTGAACCACACGGCCCTCTTTAAAATATTATGATACAAAAATTCTGTTTTAGCAACTTTGCGCTTTACGAGGAAATTAAAAATCACTTGCAGAGCTTTATTAATAATAATGAGTGCTAAAGGGAGTCTACCCGACGGTTATCAGGTTATAATTGAAGCGACAAAGGCAGGGCACAGAAAATTGCTCCGTGTCCTGCCTTTGGTCCATGGTTTAATCCTAATGGCCTATGCCATCAGTGAAGCTGTTCCATAAGGTAATTCGGCAGACCCACCTGCTTAATCTGGTCGAGCTGGGCTTCGATCAAGTCAATGTGGGCTTCTTCGTCTTTCAGAATAGCTTTGAGGAGTTCGCTGGTGCCGTTGTCTCCCACTTCCACAGCAAGACGGATACTTTCGTTGTATCCCTTGATAGCCGCTACCTCGGCATCGTGATCATTCTGATGCATATTCGGAACTTCAGCGCCTATGTGCAACTTTTCGAGTTTGCTGACGATAGGTCGCCCTTCGAGAAAGAGGATACGGGCTATGAGCTTCTCAGCGTGTTTCATCTCGTCTATGGCCCTCTTCTGGATCATATCGTCCAGACGCTTGTACTGCCAGTTGTCGCACATCTCGGCGTGGACCATATATTGATTGATAGCAGTCAGCTCCTCAGCCAGGCGCGCGTTCAAGTGCTCAATGATCTTATCATTCCCTTTCATACAAGACCTCCAATGTGCAATAAATATCCAATAACACCGGCGGAAACCGCCTTCGTATGCATATGTGAAAACGTGTTTACTAACATTTTAGCAGACTTCCCGAATAGGTCAAGAGCGGGAATGTTAAGTACTGCAGTCGAATATTAAATGTTGGATGACAAATGCTGAATTAATGAAAAAATATCATAATTTATCATTCATAATTCAACGTTCAAAATTTGTATCTTCTTCGCCGCCGTCTTTTTCCTGTTCCTCAATAAATCTGAACAGCTTTTCCATGGCATCGATCTGCTGAAGCTTTTTATTCCTGCCGGAAAACCTTATGATATCCTCAATGAAATCAGGTGACTCAGGCATCTCGGCATTATAGACACCTCTCCTTGTTACTTTATAACCTTCGATTTCAGTCTTCAGCGCCGCTCCGGATGCAATAATCTTCCGAATAGCGATATGCCCGTTCTTCACATTAAGAAGATCTATTGCGGAGCGCAAGTACTCTATCGCGGAATTCCAGCTCTCAAGCGAGAACTCTATCTCTGCATGAATCAGTACCTCATTGTCCCTGCTTATATCGATCGTACTGATCGAACTGTTCTTTGACAGATTCCACAACCTGTCTGTGATATCCTGGCTGATTTTATTGTATGCGCACGGCATCTTGATATAAAACGCCCTAATTTCCCGGAACAGTTCCATTAAACATTTTATATCAAGAGAAACAAAAAAGGCAAAACTCGTTAATGAATTCGGCTCATTGACTTTTTACGCCGGTAATCAATAGAATTTATATACACATGACGCGGGAAAAGACAATATATGAACTGCAGTCCGAGGTTTGTAAGATACTGGCCAGCCCCAAGAGGATAGAAATAATCACCGCCTTAAAGGATGGTGAAAAAACTGTAAACGAGATTGTGCAGATTCTCGGCATCCCCAAGCCGAACGTCTCTCAGCATCTTGCTGTAATGAGGCTTAAAGGCATATTAAAAAGCAGAAGAGAGGGCGTTAATATTTTCTACAGCATTGCCAACCCCAAAGTGGTCCAGGCCTGCAGTCTTATGAGAGAAGTGCTTTCCGACCTTCTTACTGAAAGAGGCAAGATGGCTTCCCTGATGGGCCGGTCCAGACCGTAGTATTCAACCCTTTCCTGTCTCTGCCCCTTCGTAAATAAACATTGTAAACACTGACCCGAATACCGGCATAACAATTTGCTTGACATATTAGTTGCATATATGCATATATATTAACTATTAAACGTCAGGGGGGTGTAAAATGAAACAAAAGTTTTTAGTGCTGCTTCTTTCGCTGTCCTTTTTGCTTCCTCTGCCCGCATTCGCTGATGATCACGGCGACCTTATGCAAAAGATCGACCAGCTTTCAAAAGAACTCGATCGCCTGAAACAGCAGATGTCGGACATACAGAGTAAAGAGGCAGTAAAAGAACAAAGGATCACAACAGTGGAAAAGAAGACTGAAGACGTAGAAAAGAAAACCGACGAGCAGGCCGCAGCTTCTTCCTGGTTTACAATCGGCGGGGATTACAGGGCGAGAATGGATTCCCTGCATGGCACAACCGCTCCGGGCTATGTTTTGTTCAGCCCTGTACCGGGACCCTCGTTAGGAGAACACGTTGCCAACGACAATGTGCTTACCAACAGGTTCGGCTTGAACTTGACAGCCAGGGCCACCGAAGATGTGCTGGTCCATGCAAGACTCCTGATGTACAAAGTATGGGGGGAGGAAAACGATTCCGCGGTTGCAGGCCCGGGGAGCGCATTCTTTGCCGACAAATTTTATCTCTTTGACGGCAATGTATCGCATATACCGCAGGACAATACCTTAAGGGTCGATCAGGCATTTGCTACCTGGAGCAACATAGGCGGCGTCCCCTTATGGTTCTCCATCGGCAGGAGACCTGCTACCGGAGGCGTTCCGACCAACCTCCGGATGAACACCGAAAAGACCGGGACTGCCGGCACTCCCGGTTTATTAATCGATTACGCCTTTGACGGCGGGACCATAGGATACGCGCCTGATATAGCTGCCCTGCCGGGAGCTTATACGAAATTTTGCTTCGGCAAGGGCTTTGACAGCGGATTCAGGCCCACCACTACCAATACAATGCAGGATGTCTGGTTCTTAGGGCTTAATGTAGTCCCTGTCAACACTGATAATCTGCACATCGAATTTCAGTACGACAGGGCCCTGGACATATTCGGGTTCCCTGAAACTGACACCATGACCTCTGGCCCGGTGACTGTAAATAACGCGAATATAGGAGACATCGACCAGTATGGCGCTGTAGTTATGGGCGCCATACCGGATCTCGGCATCGGCGACCTGAATTTATTCGTGTCTCCCGCTGTAAGCGTGACCCATCCAAACGGCAGGTACCTGGATTTCGGCGGGGGCATGCATTACGGCCTCTTGTGGGACACTGCTACGGGCACGCCTATGAAATCATACGCCGGCGAAGCAGTTTATCTGGGCGGGAGGTATGATATCAAAAAAACCGGCACAAAAATCGGCCTCGAATATAATTACGGCACAAAAAACTGGATAACATTTACTCCGGCAAGTGACGATATGTGGACGAGCAAGCTCGGTGCAAGAGGCAGTGTGTATGAAGCCTACGCTATTCAGGACCTGAACTTAAAACCCATTTCCAGGAGAGGCGATGCCTTCTTCAGACTGGGCTACCAGTATTATGACTTCAGCAATACCGGAAGCAACAACTGGGTTGGAGGCTCTCAGCCGATGGGCGGTCTGACTCCGTTTACACCACAGTTGTTTATGCCGCTTAAAAACGCAAGCGACATCTACTTAACATTTGAAGTAAAGTTCTAAGACGCTTTATTATATAAGTAAGGGGCTGCTCAAATGCAGCCCCTTACTTTATTATGGGAGGAAGTGTGAAACTGTCATTCGGTCGCGCCGGTTTGACGGCATCCGTTATGTCCTTGTTCATTTATTTGATCGGCTCACCCGGATTTGCACAAATGCCTGACTCCAAAGCTCCTGATTTCACGCTTAACGATGTCCTCGGCAATAAAGTCTCCCTCTCCGCATTCAGGGGCAGCGTGACTATACTTAATTTCTGGGCAACCTGGTGCGGGCCCTGCAAGGCCGAGATGCCCTCGCTTAATAATTTATATCTGGAATTTAAGGACAAGGGACTTGCGGTTGTTGCTGTTTCAATAGATACATCGGAGAAACCTGTTCTGTCGTTTATTTCACAGAAAAAACTGGCTTTCCCTGTACTTATGGACAAGAACAAAGAGGTCTATTTCGATGACTATGCGGGGATGGGCCTTCCAGAGACATTTATAATAGATCGAAAAGGCATACTCATCGAAAAATTAATGGGTGAGCAGGAGTGGGACTCCCCAAAAACAAAAGAGAGAATTCTTAAGTATCTGACAGGGAGGTAGGTCGTGAAAAGAAACAGGACGGGAATGGGCATTTTCCTCCTTATGTGCCTTATGTTCGCTGCACTGCTTTTATCAGCATGCTCTGATACGTTTGTTATAACAAAAGACGGCAAGAGTTATTTTTTCGGGAGTAACAGAGAAGGTTTTCAAAAAATGCTTTGTGAGTCAGGAGATTTGAAAACCATACTTGCCGATACACAGCTGCCTTTAAACATCCGGGAAGACCTTTTCAAATTCAACTGTGTTGCCGCTGAACAGTCCCGGGAAAAAGTCGGGGTCATCTACACTTCCATGACCCCTGAGCAAAGACGGGATCTCCGCTTTGCCTTTCAAAAGCACGGGTATGATATCAATTACATGGTATGTTGAGGCGATAAAATGCCTGTATCCGGTCGGATACAATAATTAAATGCTCCCATTACATTTTCCCTTGCACTTGTTTTATAATAAACAGGTTTATGCCGGCAAAGGAAAAAACGATGGAAAAAGTAACGCAATCCGCAAATATCCGCTCCCTGACAGATCAGGCGCGAATTGTCAGAATTGAGATCCTGAAGATGCTCACCATATCAGGCTCCGGTCATACAGGAGGGTCCCTCTCGGCAGCGGATATCGTGACAGCGCTTTATTTTTATAAAATGAAACACCGCCCGAAGGACCCGGACTGGCAGGACAGGGACCGGTTCATTCTGTCAAAAGGCCATGCCGCCCCTCTTCTTTATGCTGTTTTGGCCTTGTCGGGATATTTCGACACAGCCCTGCTCGGCAATCTCAGGAAGGTCGGCTGCCCGCTGCAGGGTCACCCCTCATCAAAACTTGTTGAAGGTGTGGAGGTGTCCACAGGCTCTCTTGGGCAAGGTCTTTCCATTTCAAACGGAATCGCCCTGGGGCTGCGTCTTGACAAGAAATCTTCCAGGGTGTATTGCCTGTTGGGTGATGGTGAGATCCAGGAAGGGCAGGTCTGGGAGGCTGCTATGTCGGCAGGCCATTATATGCTTGACAACCTTTGCGCTATAGTCGATGTCAATGAGTTGCAAATAGACGGCAAATGCGCCGATGTCATGAATGTGGAGCCTATAGCGGATAAATGGAGGTCGTTCAACTGGCATGTGTTTCAAATAAACGGGCACGATATGCAGGAGATAGCAAACGCGCTGGATGAAGCGGACAATATTAAGGGCAAGCCCTCTGTAATACTTGCCAGGACTATAAAGAGCAAGGGCGTATCATTCTTCGAAGGCAAAGCTGAATATCACGGGCTGACACCTACAAAAGAGGAACTTGAAAAGGCCCTCCAGGAGTTGAGTGGAAATGGGAAGTAGAGACGAGGGATCAGATAACAAATCGCAAAGCAACGACTTCTGCGGCCAGTCGGTTGCCACCCGCGATGCATATGGGGCAGCGCTTCTTGAATTGGGCCGGCGCAATGAAAAGGTTGTCGTGCTTGACGCGGACCTGTCCGGTTCTACAAAAACAGCAAAATTCGCCAAGGCCTTTCCCGCAAGATTTTTTAATATGGGCATTGCTGAACAAGACCTGATCGGCACAGCAGGCGGGCTGTCGCTTACCGGTAAAATTCCTTTCGCGTCGACCTTTGCCGTGTTTGAAACAGGCCGCGCATGGGAGCAAATACGGCAGACCCTCTGCTATTCGGGGCTCAATGTTAAATTAGTTGCCACACATGCAGGCATCACGGTAGGCGAGGACGGGGCCTCCCACCAGGCGCTTGAGGATATTGCCCTGATGAGGGTCATTCCCAATATGACCGTCATCGTGCCTTCCGACGGCTTTGAAACAAAGCAGGTCATCGATACTATTGCTGATTACAAACATCCTGTTTATGTGCGCCTGGGGAGAGCAAAAGTACCGCCGGTCATGCCTGCAAATTACCGGTTTGCGATTGGCAAGGCTTATATATTCAATATCGGCCGGGACGTAACTATTATTGCAACCGGGATAATGGTGTCAAAAGCCCTGCAGGCCGCAGAGCTGCTGAAACAGAGGGGGCTGGACGCCGGTGTCATCAATATGTCCACAATAAAGCCGCTGGATACGCATAGCATATTGGAAGCTGCGAAAGCCTCTAAATTGATTGTTACTGCCGAAGAGCATTCTGTAATAGCCGGCCTCGGCGGAGCGGTTTCCGAGTTCCTTGCTGAACACCACCCTGCGCATGTGCGGAGAATAGGCACAAGCGATACATTCGGATGCTCGGGGTCGCCTGATGAACTGATTAAGCTCTTCGGGCTTACCCCTGAAGATATTGTAAAAACCGTGGAAGGCTTTTTTCAGGATACCCGGCGCTGATGATCTCTTTTGAGAACGTTTCAAAATTCTACGACCACAACACGGTATTAAAAAACATCACTTTCACCATACAAAAAGGCGAGTTGGCTTTTATCACAGGGCCCAGCGGCGCCGGAAAGTCCACCCTCCTTAAACTCATGTATAAAGCGGAATTGCCTGATGAGGGTGAAATCGTGATAGACGACATTCATCTTTCTTCTTTGAAAATGTCCGAAATCCCTTTGCTGAGACGTAATATCGGCGTCGTATTTCAGGACTTTAAACTCATCAATAATATGACGGTTTTCGATAATGTGGCCCTCGCATTGCATATAAGAGGGATATCTGAAAGAGAAATCCGTTCGTTGTCTTCTGAAGCGCTGAAAAAGGTCAACCTCCGCCATCTCGCGGACAGTTTCCCCAAAAGTCTTTCAGGCGGAGAGCAGCAGAGAGTTGCTATTGCACGCGCAATAGTGGCCGGCCCTCTGGTCCTGTTGGCCGACGAGCCCACCGGCAATCTCGACCCCGGGACAGCGTTTGATATTATTACGCTGTTCCGCATGCTGAATGAACAGGGGACAACAGTCCTGATTGCGACACACAACCGTGAATTGCTCAGGGATACGGGCAAGAAGACCTTTAAGCTTGACAACGGCGCCTTTACAAGGGAGGGGCCGGCTTAATGGCCTCATCGTACTCATTTAAATCCGCATTCAAAAGTCTCGCAAGAGAAAAATGGATCAATATCCTGTCAACGCTCACGGTAGGCTCAAGCTTGCTGATTATAACCCTCGCTGTTTTCTTCCTTTACAATATCGGGCTTATTGCCGACAACCTCCCTGAACGGTTTTCCATGATGGCATATCTTCAGGACTCGCTTTCCCAGGAAGATACCCGGAAAATAATGGATTTGCTTGAGAAAAAGCCTGAAGTCGCAAAGCTCAGATATATATCCAGGGAAGATGCCTTGCTCGAACTAAAACATTCCCTGAAAGATTCGACGCATCTGCTCGAAGGCCTTGATGACAATCCCCTTTCCTCGTCAATAGAAATAAAATTGAGAAAGGACTTTGTTACACCTGCAACAACTGCCAGGCTCGCCGGCGAAGTCGGCAAAATACCCGGCATTGATTCGATTTATTACGGAGAGAGAATAGCCGAAGCCATACACCTGTTGAAACAATCTGTCCGGAACATAAGCATTATCATATTTTTAACTATTTCTCTCGGCGTTGTTTTTGTGACCTACAGCACTGTAAAAATTCTCTTCTACAGGAAAAAAGATGAGATAGAGATTTTAAAACTCCTCGGCGCAACCGGCGGCTTCATCAGGGCGCCTTTTCTTATTGAAGGAGGTGTTATAGGACTGTTCGGCGGAATTCTTGGCATCGTCGGGGCCTTTGTCTTTTATTTTGCCATTACCTACCGGCTGAGTATGGTCATTCCTATGTTAAAAACTTTGGTTTTTCCCGTCGATATACTGATGGCCCTTCCCTTCATCGGTATTATACTTGGTGTAATCGGCTCAGCCATTGCCATTGGCCGGACAAGGCTCTGATTGATGGGCCGTGCACGTTGTAAATGGTCCCATGCAATATCAGACAATTCCAGGTCCTTTATCATATTTACTTTTTTGCTGTTATTTTTTACGACCCGCTTACCTTTCACCCCCGAGGCACACGCAGAACATCCCCAGGAAGAATACAAACGGATCCAAAAAGATATAAGGACCCACAAACAGAAACTTGAGACGGTCAAAAAAAAGGAGCAGTCCGTACTTGAAGAACTGAAGAAGACAGCTTCCG